>JAFVID010000008.1 GCA_017474205.1 Clostridia bacterium
CCCCCATTATATGTAATAGATGAAGGGCTAGTGGTGTTACCCTTTTGAATACCATTAGCTGAAAATGTATAGAGTAATTCACCATCTTTAGAATAGGTAAACAAACGATTCTTTTGAGAGTCTAAAATAGTATATCTGCCATTGGGTCCCAATGCAACGTCTTTGATGATTGAAACTTCGGCAGCACCCAAACTGTTGAACTTGTAGGAAACGTCACCAACAGTGGGGAAATAACCTCTACGAACAAGTACGTCGTTACCTGTAGGGTTAAGACGCTTAATGGGTGAATATCTGCTATCAAAGTTTTTGGCTTTTACAGCAGCATCAATATCGCCGGATTCAATAGAGTTTGTAGTTGCAAATACAAATCCTTTTTCATCCATTTTAATATTGTTGTATTCGGTGGGAACGAAGTCATAAGAACGATCATTTTGTTCTTGTGTTTGAATGCTCTTCCACATATAGTCAACAACATTATAGCTAACCTTTTGCGCACCAACGAATCCGTTGAATTCGCCCTCGTCATCAAGCAAGATAATACCCATATTAACACTGGTTGCAATGACGTACATATTGTGAGAACCGTCAACCGCAAGTTTAAGGGGTTTATATACAAAGCTTTCATCAAGCAAAGTAATATCGGGTGAATCGTATTGACGGATAAATTTACCATCTTGAGAGAATTTTACAACGCGGGAATTCTCGGTATCTGCAACATAGATGGTTTTATCGGGTGCAATGGCAATACCACTGGGGGTATTGAAATGGTCAAGTTGACCATTATTATAAAATTCAGAAATGATGAATTTTACGGTGTATTTGCCATATACTAAATCCTTAGCATCGGTGGTAGCGTCAGCAGGTGCTAAAACTACAACTCTTCCTAAATAGGAGGAAGATTCTGCAGGTTTATTTGCACTTTCAGGATAAAGATTTATTGTATCTTTGGCTTTTGCGCTTGCGGGAACATTTACGCTTTCGGGATTGTAGTTGGTATCAACAACATAAATATTGCCTTCAGTATCAACTTCAATATCCTTAGGAGCGGTAAAAGCACCTACGCCAAAACCATCACCATTTATAACATCGGATGCGATGTATGCATGTGGTGTAATAATTGGATTTCCATAGTAGTCATATACATAGGTTTCGTATGGAACTACGTCGGAAAAAACTTCATCAGCCGATGCAGGTACAAGACAAGTACCTGCGAGTATAACGGCTATTACTAATGAAATTATAGTTAATTTTGTTATTTTCATTTATTTTCCCCTCGCCATATCAATTAAAAATTTGACCGGTGTAGTATTTACTACTCCTTAACACCTGAAGAGGACATAGTTTCTACGATATTACTTTGTGTAAATACGAAAACAAGTATGGGAAGTGCCATCATAAATACGATAGCTGCTGCTGCAGTACCTGCACGAGCGATACCTGCTGAAACTATTTGAGAAACTGCGTAGTTAAGGGATTTAAGTTCTTCGCTGTAAATATAGGTTGCACCGGTTGCATTCCACAATCCTTGGAAAGAGAAAACAATAAGGGTTAACCAAGCGGGTTTAACCATTGGCATTACAATTACCCAGAAGATTCTGAGCTCCCCTGCTCCGTCAATATGAGCAGCTTCAATTACAGAATCGTTAACCATCATTTCCATAAACTGTTTCATAAGGTAAAGACCTAATGTAGATGAAAATGCGGGTAATATAATAGACCAATATGTATCTATCAAAAAGCATTTAGCCATAATGATAAAGGTGGGTATTCCGGTTACAGATGCGCTAAACATAAGAGAAAGGGTGATAATTTTGAAGATGAAGTCAGAACCATAAAATCTTCTCTTTGAAAGTGCATAAGCTGCCATTGATGCAATGACAACGTGACCTCCTGTACCTATAACTGAAACAAACAAGGTGTTGAAAAGGTATCTGGAAAATGGAATCCAAGAGTTGTTAAGGTTTTGGAAGAGGTCTTTGAAGTTCTTGAAGGTAGGATTTGCAACCCAAAAACGAGGGGGGAAAATCCATAATTCATCAAGAGGTTTCAAAGATTGGATAATCGCATATACCATAGGTAGGACCATAACCAAAGCAAAAAAGATGATAACGGAAAACAATCCAAAGTCACCACCGGCGGAGCGATTAACTCTTGCTTTAACTAATTTCGCCACTGTTATTGACCTACCTTCCTAATAATTTTTTGAATTACAACGTTAACCGAAATCATTACTATAAACAATACGGTTGCGATTGCAGATGCGTAACCCATTTCAAAACGTTGTCCGCCGTAGTCTTCCAAATGGTGCATGATGGTATGAACTGCATAACCATTACTTGGGAAACCTACCAATCCGGTAACGGTAGGACCTACGTTGAAAGCACCTGTAATGCTCATAATAGCACTAAACATAAGTGATTCTTTCATAAGAGGAAGGGTTACGAACCAAAGTTCTTGCCAACGGTTACGAACACCGTCAACTGCTGCTGCTTCATAGTAGGAACGGTCAACACCTTGGAAACCTGCTATGAAGGAAAGGAAACTTGTACCCAAACTGGTCCACAAGATAACAACGATAACCAAAGGCATCATATATTTGGTATCTTGGAAGAAGAGTATGGGGGATGAAATAAGACCAAGTTTCAAAAGATACGCATTAACAAGACCATAACTATCACTGTTGAAAAGCAAGGTAAAGATAAGGAATGCGTTACCCGAGATAGAAGGTGCATAGAAGAAAAGTGTGATAATAGCTCTTATCTTGGGTGAGAATTCGTTTATACCCCATGCAAAGAAGAAACACAAGAGATAACCGACAGGACCGGTAATCGCTGCAAGAATAACGGTGTTTCTAATTGCGATAAGGAAAATATCATCCTTTAAGAACAAACGAATATAGTTTTCAAGTCCGATGAACTGTGGTGCTTCCAACATATTAAAGTATGTAAAACTAAAAAACATTGAAATTACAACAGGGACAACGGTAAATATTGTGAAAAGTATTACATAGGGTGCAGACATAAGATATGCGGTACGGTCGTTCCATATCTTTGTGCAAACTTCACGTGTCGTGAGTTTTGGCCCCTTTTCCTTTTTGAATTTCATAAAATTACTCCCTTATTCAAATGTCATAAACATTGTAGTTCCCGACGTAGAATTATTGATTAATAAATTCCTGTTGTTTTCTTTCAAGCTCGTCATTGATCATAACGACGTAATCAAGCAATTCTTCGCCCGGATCTTTACCTTCGTTTGCAACTGCCAAGAAGGCAAAGTTTACATAACGGCTAAGCATATAACTACCGGGAACTTCGGGAAGTGCACTTGTTTTATCCCATTGTTCACTGATCTTGTTGTAGTCCTCGGTTGACCAGGGCAAACGGGCAAGAGCTTCTTTATTAGCGGTTGCATAACGTGCTGCAGTACCTAAGATACTTTCCATTTCAAGTCCGTAAGCAACTTGAATGTCAGCACTAGTCCACCAATCGAGGAAATCCCATGCTGCTTTAGCATTTTTGGTGGAAGAAAGGATAACGGAAGCGGTACCGCCACCCATTGTAGTACTATCGATATAGGTTTTACCATTTTCATCAACTTTTTCAATACCGGGTAAAACTTCAAAGCCCCAGAGACCTTTAATTTCGGGAGCAAATACGCTCAATTGGTTATAGGTAGAGTAGTTAGCAATACCCATGGGCATTTCACCGGTTCTGAAACGGTTGGGGAAGTCGAAGGTAATGGGTGAACCGTATGCTGAATAGAATTCAGTCCATTGTTCGAAACACTTAATTGCAACAGGGGTATCCAAAGCGGACTCATAAAGGCCTTGCTCGTTTCTTTCGTAGAAGGCACCGCCTTGTTGATAAAGAAGTGCTGCGTAAGTATCCATAGTTGCGGTTACACCGAACAACATTGAGTTCATATTAAGTTTAACAATGCAATCGTAAACATCTTGCCATGTTTTGGGAACCTTCATTTCAAGTTCAGCAAGAATATCTTTACGATAGAAAAGCATTGAGAAGGAATAGGTTTCGGGTACACCGTAAGTAGAAACAACCTTAGTTTTGGGATCTTGATATTTATAAGGAATAATAGCTGCTTCTGCAAAGCGGGACATTACGTCATCAAAGTTTTCTTTAGTGTTAAGATTACGGTCGTCCAAATTGATAACCGCGCCTCTTATTGCATAGTTAATAGGTTCAGAGTTACCTACACCCAAAATAACATCGGGTCCCATACCTGCGGCAATTGAAGGAAGAACGGTTGCTGCAGAAACAAGTTTAAGGTCAACCTTAAGGTCACTTGTTTGAGAGAGGCTGTTGTCGATAAGACGACGAAGGATTTGTGATTGGTCAAGAGAGGTTGTTACCCAAACAGTAATGTCTCTTGTTTTGCCTTGTGCTTTGGAAGGACGACGACCAACATCATCATAATCCATATAGAAAGAGGCAATAAACATTCTGACTTGGTGCCACATATCTTTAAAGAAACCGTTTTCAGGTTTTTCAAGTTCGCTATCTACGGGAGAAACTTGAATCCAGTCAAAACCAACGGGCTGGCTGGTAGCATCCAAAATCCAGGTAGAGATGGTACCAAGGTTAGCTTTAAAGTTAGAAAGACGTTTTGCGATTTGGCGAGGATTCTTGGTCATTGTATCGATATCGTTGGTAAGAGTAACAAAGGAACTTGTAAATGAACCACTCTTCTCCCCTGTTAATGCTCTAATATCGGTAATTACCTTTTTAAGCTCTTCGCCTGATGTTTCCATAAGTTCCAAAACATCGGGAATGATTTTTTGGAATTGATAGTCACGATATGTATCGGGAACGCTACCGGTAATCATAAGAATTTTACGGTAACATTCGTTAAGATTAAAGATTGCAGTATCTACACGGTCAACAATGGGTGATAATTCACCAAGGGTTACTTGAAGACGAACGGTATTTTCACCCTTGTTAAGATAAAACTTCATTGTTTCCCCGGCGGGTGTAGCAAGAGCTGCAACTTGCCAAGTATCATCATAGTTAAAGCGAACGTGTTTTGCTTCTTCGCAAGGAACTTCGCCATTAATGTAAAGTGTTCTGTTACAAAATGCACCGTCACGGGTGTTTTGTTGGAAACGGGTAACGATTTCGTAAAGACCTGCTTCTTCAACATCAAAGGTCCATTCAACCCATTGATAGGGACTGGTAAATTTGCTGGATGCAATTTGGTTCAAACGAATAACGTCAAAAGAATAGGGTTGCATCTTGGATGAACCACGGTCATATTCTGCATAAATGGTTGCTGAAGATTTTGAAGATAAGTTTTCAGCTTGAACTCTAACACTTGCAGCGGTACCATTTTTATATCCTTTAGATTCATACTCTTTAAGCAAATCAGCATAGGATATGAGGGTTTCGGGGGTGTAGAGTTTTAAACTGTTGATGTAGATAGGTTCACGTTGAGATTCGAATCTGATTGTGTGAGTACCTGCGGTAAGATAAAATACAAAGGGATCTTCGTACAAACCGCTGTTGTCTCTACAATCTAAATAAGTCCAACGATGGATTTCGTTAGATTCGTTACGAATATCGTTGTCGTGAACGTCACGAACGAAAGATGCATAACCCAATTTAAGTTCTTCATCGGTAAGAGGTTTTGCCTCTTCAGAAGCAACGTCCTTCCACACACGGGGGAAAACGGTTGCTAATGCTTCGGTGAAGGGGGCTTTGCCATCTACGTATATAGCGCGTTCAGCGTCACTGTCTTTTCCCTTTACATTATAATATAGCACGTTAAGTGTATATAATGCATCTTCGGGGACAGTAACGCTCCATTCGATTTTTGAACTTTCGGTGGTGCTAACAGTCATTCCTGCATATTGCTTTGCATCTTCAGGAAGATCTTTATCGGCATCGGTGACTACCTTAACATCATCACTCTTTGAAACGATGTTTTGTGCAGCACCCCAAACAATTTCATTCTTTGTTTTTTGAATATTAGAGTATTCTTTCAAATAATCAGAATACTTAAACTTAGTAAATGCTGTTTCGGAATCATCATCCGAGTTTGCGGTTCCCTCCGTATTTGTATTTCCGGCTGTGTTCCCGTCCGTAGTGGAAGAAACTGATGACGCAGATGTTGAGCCATCGGATACAGCGCCGACTGTACCCATTACGCTAAATAGCGTACATACTGCCAAGAGTATGGCTAAACAACGTAAAAAACGATTCATTCTTACAGCATCCTTTCTAGAATTTATGTGCTAATTAGCAAAAATAATTGGTTTTGGTGTTTTTTGCTAAAAATTCAGTGTGATTTTTGACATTCAAGTTAATATGCACAACTATCCACCCAATATCGCACCTTACTATTTTAGCTAAAACTGACAAAAAAGTCAATAGATTATTGTTATATATCACGTTTTTCAATATTATAAACAATATAATCGAATTTATTTTGGTTAAAAAGTAAATTAAGTGAATTTTATTAACATTAAACCTTTTGTGCAATACAACAATAGGATTTTTTATCGAAATTTGTATTATATTCTGGAACGAAGGGCAGTGAGTTCTGCACTAAGGCGTTCTATTTCACTTCTTGCCTGTTCGCCTTCGAATCTTGCACAAGCGGCATCTTCTACAGCATTTTTAAGCTGTGCCTTCAACTGTTCGATTTCCTTGTTTGCTTTGTGAAGATCATCACAACAATCGAGTGCAGTCATCATTGCCGCCATTGTTGTTGATAAAGTAGGATTTTTTCTTTTCATCATATCTATTCGGTGATTTAATTCATCACCTATTCTGCGAACGGAAAGTTCGTCATCATCAGACACAACCAAATATTCAATTCCGCCAACATTAAGTCTTATTTTGTTTGCCATTACAACCCACCCTTTCTATTTCCTTTAACGGAGTCTCCCCCGTTTTATTCTCTATTTATTTAAAAAATGCTTTAAGTGCCAAATAGGTCATATATACATCCATCTTGCCTACAACCTCAAAGGGAGAATGCATAGATAGCACAGGCACGCCTAAATCTACAACATCTATTCCAAGTGCGGCAAGTTCTTTAGCAACGGTACCACCGCCGCCAAAATCCACCTTACCAAGTTCTCCAACCTGCCATTTGACTTTATTAGAATCGAGAATTTGTCTTATCTCGCCCATAAGTTCGGCGGATGCATCTGACGTATCTCCTTTGCCTCTTGCGCCTGTATATTTCATAATTACTGCACCATGATTTACAAAGCAGGTGTTTCTACGCTCAAAGGGTTCGGGGAAGTTAGGGTCATAGGCACCGCTAACATCTGCCGAGAGACACATTGATTTAGAAAGTGCATCTAAAACCGACACGTTAGTTCCTTTAACAAGGCGTTCTACAAAATGTTTGAAGAACACCGAATGAAGTCCTGTATTTCCCTCGGAACCGATTTCTTCTTTATCTGCCAAAATTGTAATAACGGTTTTCTTGGGCACCTTTGCACAATTCAAGGTAGCCGCAACTGCGGGATATGCACAAACTCTATCATCGTGGCCATAAGCACCTATCATAGAACGGTCAAATCCGATATCTTTAGGTGCAAAAGCGGGGACTGCTTCGAGTTCAGCGGTAATAAAATCATTTTCGGTAATTCCATACTTTTCGTAAAGGATATTTAGAATGTTCAGTTTTATAAGATCGGAGTCGGGATCGTTATTGAAGGGGCGACTTCCCACAAGGATATTAAGTTCCTCACCTTGAATGCCCTCAGATAAGGTTCTCTTTGATTGTTCTTTAGCAAGGTGGGGTAAAAGATCATTGATAACAAAGACAGGGTCTCCCTCATCCTCACCGATACAGATATTAACCTTACTTCCATCTCCACGAATAACCACACCGTGAAGAGCGAGGGGAATCGATGTCCATTGATATTTTTTTATTCCCCCGTAATAGTGGGTTTTGAAGTATGCCATTTCACTATCTTCATATAAAGGATTAGGTTTAAGGTCAAGACGGGGAGAATCTATATGAGCGGCGGATATTCTAAATCCCTCAGCAGGTGAGTCTGAACCAATAACCGCAAGTATTATTGCTTTGCCTCGATTATTAAGATAAATCCTATCTCCCGGTTTTAAAGTTTTCTTCTTTTCTACGTTTACAAAGCCGGCATCTATTGCTAATTTTTCAACCGTTTCACATGCTTCACGTTCGGTTTTGGCTACTGCCAAAAATTTTTTATAACCTTCACAAAAATCTAAAGCATCTTTTTGTTGTTTTAACGTGGTATTTTTAAAAATATTTTCATTTTTCATCATCAACTTTTCTTTAAGAATGGATGATGCACTTTTTTCTTTTGCCATTAAGTTCACATTCCTTCATCTATTATATATAAGTATTCTTTCTCGATAATATACAATTAACCATTCTAAGTGAACAATACTAATTATATGAAATATATGCATCTCTCTCGGTCTTATTAGAAACGATAAAAAGATACACCTATACAGTTACAAATATTATACAATATTTTGTATAATAAGTCAATAGAATCAAGTGGCATTTCCTTGTTATTTTCCGCAATATTCACAGTTGTTTTTTGTTGACTAATATTGTGTTTTGTGATATCATATTAAAGTATATCTATTAAGGAGAGATTGTGATGAACATCCCTCAAGAAAACATTAGAAATTTTTGCATAATTGCCCACATCGACCACGGTAAGTCGACCCTTGCTGACCGTATGCTCGAAATCACCGAATCGGTGGCTAAAAGAGATATGGAAAACCAAATTCTTGACAGTATGGATTTGGAAAGGGAACGTGGTATTACCATTAAGGCACACGCCGTTACTCTTTATTACAACGCATCCGACGGCGAGACCTATGAACTTAATCTTATTGACACTCCGGGGCACGTTGACTTTAACTATGAAGTATCCCGTTCACTTGCTGCATGCGAGGGGGCTGTGCTTATTATTGACGCTTCTCAAGGTATTGAGGCACAAACCTTGGCAAACGCCTATCTTGCAGTTGACCACAACCTTGAACTTGTTCCCGTTATAAATAAGATTGACCTTCCTGCCGCCGACCCCGACAGAGTTGCTGCAGAGATTGAAGAAATTATCGGTATTGAGGGAATGAACGCTCCCAGAATATCCGCTAAAAACGGCATCAATATCGAGGAAGTGTTGGAAAGAATCGTTACCGATATTCCTGCCCCTGTTGGCGATAGCAACGAACCTCTTAAGGCACTTATATTTGACTCTTACTATGATCCCTACAAAGGTGTTATCACATATTTTAGAGTTGTATCGGGCACAATTAAAAAAGGTATGCAAATCAAGATGATGGCAACCGGTGCCACCTTTGGTGTTGTTGAACTCGGTCGAAAGGGTGCTACCTCCCTTATCCCCTGCGAGTCATTAAGCGCGGGTGAGGTTGGATATATTGCCGCCTCGATCAAAACAGTTAGTGAGGCAAGGGTTGGTGATACCATCACATCGGTAGAAGAACCCGCAAGTGCACCTTTAGATGGTTATCGCGCTGTTAATCCCGTTGTATTTTGCGGTGTTTATCCTGCTGACGGTGCTCAATATACCGACCTTCGCGAAGCATTAGAGAAACTTCAGTTAAACGATGCATCGCTTCACTTTGAACCCGAAACTTCCGCCGCTTTGGGATTTGGTTTCAGATGCGGATTTTTAGGTCTTCTTCATATGGAAATTATTCAAGAACGTCTTGAAAGAGAATATGATTTAGACCTTATTACCACCGCTCCCAGCGTTGTTTATAAGCTCAATATGACATCGGGAGAAACCATTGAAATTGACAATCCTACAAACTATCCCGATCCCTCTTTAATTGAATCGGCAGAAGAACCTGTTTGCGACGTTCATATCTACAGTCCAAGCGACTACGTTGGCTCTATTATGGAACTTTGTCAGGAACGTAGAGGTGTATTTATCGATATGCAATATCCCTCCTCTACCCGTGTTGATATCCACTATGAACTCCCCCTTAACGAGATTGTTTATGACTTCTTTGATGCTCTTAAATCTCGTACTAAAGGTTATGCGTCTTATGACTATGAATTAAAGCATTACGTCCCTTCTAAACTTGTTAAATTGGATGTTTTGCTTAATGGTGATATTGTGGATGCGTTATCATTCATTGTTCATTCCGACAGTGGTTACAAACGTGCCCGTCGTATTGCCGAGAAACTAAAGGATAATATCCCCCGTCAGTTGTTTGAAATTCCTATTCAGGTAGCTGTTGGTGGTAAGATTATCGCCCGTGAGACCGTTAAAGCAATGCGTAAGGATGTTCTTGCTAAATGTTACGGCGGTGATATTACCCGTAAGAAGAAACTTCTTGAAAAACAAAAAGAAGGTAAGAAACGTATGCGTAGTTTGGGTACAGTTGAGGTTCCTCAAGAAGCATTTATGGCTGTGCTTAAATTGGATGACTAATTGTGAGGATATTAGTATGAAAAAAGTATTAAGTTTTCTTATTCTATTCGTAATACTCACAAGCACCTTTATCTTCTCTGCATCTGCTACGAAATCAGCTGTTTTTGCAGGTAGCACATCAACCTGTAAACCCGGTGATGAAGTAATTGTATCATTTGCTGTTAACGAGAATTCAAATATTGCTGCTGCTGATTTTTTAATTGAGTATGATTCAAGCATATTTTCGTACGTTGATTATGAACTTGGTGATGCTTTCAAAGGTGGACTTATTGCCGAAAACGATACCAGTGATGGTATAATATTAGCTTATATTAAAGAACCTGCAGCAAAAAAAGGCGGTATAATGTTTTCTCTTGTTTTTCAATCATCTGTCGCAGCGGTAAAAGGTGGTAAACACTCCATCGATTTGAAGGTAAAGAATATAACAGATGATGAATATAATGATATTACCGTTAACAACACCTCCGCGACAGTTACTATTGGCGATAAAACTACTGCACCCGTTGTTCAAACCCCAAAGTTTACTTCTTCAACATCTTCTAAAACTGAATCATCAAGTCAAGTGAGTTCTAAAATACCTTCATCGGTTGTTAGTTCTACTATTACCACTGAAAGTAGTACAATCGTTTCTAAAGGCGAAGAATCTTACCATCATTTACTACAATTCGTTACGAATACCGACGAAACCAAAACTGACACCGATGTAATAGAATCAGTAGATGATAATAAGTTTCTCTTTACTACCGTTATTGTATTATCTGCATTAGCGGTTTCTATGCTTACTATTATGGTTATTTTAATCATTAAATCATATTCCATAAACCAAAAGGAGAAATAGTATGAAAAGATTTTTATCGTTTGCCCTTGTTGCTCTATTATCGCTTTCGGTTATGAGTTCTACAGTTTTTGCCGCAACTCCTCAAATAACGGCTAAAAACTTAGATATTCATAAATCCGAAGAAATAACCCTCTCATTTAATATTACACCTAAATCAGGAATTGCCGCAGCGGGTTTTGAATTAACCTATGATCACAAAAAGTTCACTTTTGTTGAATATGGTTACGGTGAGGCGTTTGAAGGCGGAATGACCGCAGCCCACGATAACGGTGACGTTAAAGAAAATGGAGTCGGCCTTTTCAAATATGGTTACGTTAATATAAAAGGTACTGACAATGGCGGTGAAATGTTTTTCGTTACATTCAAAACTGCCGATACGGTAAAAGCTGGAGAAAAGTATGAATTTAAACTAACCTGTACCGAATCAACCGATAAAAACGCTACACCAATCAAATTAAACAACGTTACAGTTGTTGCCACAGTTAAGGATGGTGCCCCACAATCAAAGATTGAAACATCAAGGGTTATTGGTGATACATCCGCTACAATTGAAGCGGAAAGCGTTTTATCCTCTGAAAAAAGCACAGTACAAAACAATCAAACCAAAACCGATACCGATGGCACAAAAAACAACACCGCATTACTCATTATTATCGCAGTACTTGCCGTTATTATCATAGCATCAATCGTTGTAATAATCCTTGTTCTTATTAAGAAAAAACAAACCACACCTGAAGAAGAAGTTATGACCAATATTCTCGCAGACGATGCAGAAACTGATTTCTTAAATGAAGATGCTCTTGCTAATGAAAATGCTTCAGAGATTGATGAATTCGACGAATTTGATGAATTTGACGAATAATTTATAATTATTGTTAAGACCGATACCGTGAAAGTATCGGTCTTATTTTTATATAATATAAAACACCGACCAAGATAATTCATCTTAGTCGGTGTTATTCATTTATATAGGTTTATTATTTACCCTTAGTTTCGGCTTTCTTTTGTCTGAATTCACGCCATGCAGCCCAAAGGGGACTTGAGAGAAGTACGGAGGAATAACATCCTGCGAGGATACCAATAGACATGGGGAATGCGAAACTAATTATGGAATCGAGTCCGCTGAAATAAGCAACAATACAAATTACAACAACAGATGCAAAGGTTGCAAGGGTGGTGTAAATATTACGGGTAAAGGTTTGGTTAACGCTCAAATTAACGATTTCACTAATGGGTTTTGAACGTCCAAAAATGCCTTCGTTTTCGCGGATACGGTCATAGATAACGATTGTACCGTTAAGTGAATAACCAAGTATTGTAAGCACTACGGCGATAAAGTTATCGTCAAGGGGAATACGGAATACTACGTAAACAAGATATGCAATAATTACGTCGTGGATAAGTGCCAAAAGTGCAAACACACCAGCGGATACACCGCCAATTTTACGGAAACGGAATGCAAGGTAAATTGTTACGAAAAGTCCACCTAATGCGGCAGCAAACAAACATTTTACAAAGAATCCGCGACCAACGGTTGCTTTAACACTGTTGGAAGATACAAGATATACTGCGTTGTATCTTTCGGATTTAAGGGTAAGTCCTGCATCTTTGAAATCTTCGGTTGCAAAAGCGTCGGTAAGTTTTTTGGTAGTATCGGCATTGATAACTACGTTTCCTGCTTTTTCGGAAGAATCTTCAGGTTTTAAGGTGATTACCTTATTGGTAGAATCGTTAACTACTTCAAAGGTTTGACCATAAATTTCTTTTGCTTTGGCTTTAATGTTAGTTACTACTTTTTCATCAACAGTACCGGTGTATGCATAAACGATTTCGGTTGCATATTTAGAGGTATATGCAGTGGTTAATTCGTTAGCAACTTCGGTAACACTGTTGGTAGATACAAGTGTTAACTTATTGTTTGGATACTTAGTGTTAAATGCGGTGGAAAGTTTGTTGAGAGAGGTTTCGTTTACAAGGGATGCATCTTCAGGAATAAAGGTAACTGTGTTTGCGGAAGTATCTACTGTTACTTCGTGTTTACCACCCAAAGTATCTACAATAATTTTTTCAATATTTGCCTTTGCACTTGCATCGGTTGCAATATCGGCACCCTGTGCTGCATTTTCAGGAGCAGTATAATTGTAGGTAACGATGGTTTGAGGAATTTCTGCCATTGTAATAACGAATTGGTTTTCTTTACCGGTAATATCGGTGCTAAAGGAAACCTCTACATCATCAGATTTCAAAACATCGGTTGCAATGGTATTGATTTCTTCTTCTGACATTTCATCAGCGGTATAATTATAACTGAAAATTGTACCACCTTTGAAGTTAATATCTAACTCAGTGCCTAAAATGATATTAACGATAATTCCGCAAAGGATAATTCCAAGTGAGATATAGAGAAAAAGATTTCTTTTTCCATAGAAATTATACATTTTTCTTTCCTTAATCATTTTTTACACCTCCGTAAAATACGGGATTACGGAAACATTTAAATCTTGAAATGCCCTTGAGCATAAGTTTAGATGCGGTAACACCCATAATGAAGTTGAAGATTACACCTATTAAGAGGGTAAAGCCGAAGGAATAGATTGAACCGGTAATGCTGTTTGCGATAGCGAGACCGGGGATGTATCCGATTGAGTGGTTGTAGAGCCACATAAAGGGATAGATAAGTTTTGACCACATTCCACTATAGGGTCCAAAGATACCCATAAGTATTGCAGATACGATAATAACTGTAACGTTACCGTCAAAGATAGCGGAGAAACCACTATCAAAACCTGCATCTATTGCACCGTCAAGAGTTTTCTTGTTATCTCTCAACTCCTCTTTAATACGTTCTGCGGTAATAACGTTGGCGTCAACACCCATACCAATTGAAAGAATAACACCAGCAATACCGGGAACTGTGAGGGTGAAGGATTCCCAAGTCCATAACCATTCTGCACCAAAGAAACCTGAAGTACATGCGATAAGACCTGCAACCTGACCAAGAAGGGCAATACATGCGACTGCACCGGGGAGACGGTAAACAGCAATCATCATAATACAAACAAGTGCAAATGCAATGATACCTGCAAGAAGCATAACGTCCAAAGATTTTTCACCTAAGGTGGGGTTGATTACTCGGATAGTATCGTCAATTTTAAGTGCGAAAGGAAGAGAACCTGCATTGATTTTTTCTGCAATTGATTCTGCATCTTCAAAGGATTCAATATTTGTAATAACTGCCTCACCATTGGTAATTGCATTTTGAACTGTGGGAGCAGATACCAAGGTCTCATCCATATAAATGGAGATGGGAGTGCTTGATCCTGCAAGTTTTTGGGTTGCAGATGCAAATTTACCGGTACCAGCTTTGGTCATTTTAAGTTGAACTACGTAATAACCATTTTCAGAATCATAACCGGGTTCGGCACTTTCAACGTCTTCAGAACCTTGAAGAATAAGTGCTTCTGCGTTATTTTCCTGACCTTCATAGAAAGAGATCATAGCAGTTTCGCCAAGTTCTTCTACTGCGGCTGCAGGGTCATAGTCGGTTTCCTCTGATTGCCAGGGGAAACGAACGATGATTTGATGATTTTCATTATCGGTGTAAACCTCACTATCGGTGATGTTAAGGTTTACAAGACGGGTATTTATGATTGTTTCTGCCGATGCCATATCTTCATCGGTAATGTTGGCTAACTCACTACCCGAAACAGCAGGTGTAAAGATTGCTTCGACACCACCTTGAATGTCGATACCCCATCTAATGTCGGAGGCACCCTTAATATAAACTTTCTTTACGTCACCAAAATAGTTACCAATTCCAAAGAATGAAAGGTAGGTGAACACGAAAATGAGTGCAGCTACGACAAAGAAGGTAATCTTGCCTGAACGCTTTTTCATTTGGCTTTCCCTCCAAAAGTAATGATTTTGTTCTTTTTATATTACTTAAAAGAACACTGCATGCAATTATACATACTATCTTTGAGATTATACAACTTTTACATATAAAAGTCAATGTTTTTTATATATTTCTACACAAAAAAAGATTGCCGAAAAGTTAGGTTTCTCTTCGACAATCTTTTAATTGTTTTTAGTTATTTACCGCCATTTGCAATGTATTCAACATATTCTTCCAAACACATTCCAAGTTGTTCCATTCGCTTAGCGTGTTTTATTCCAACAAAGCGGAAATGCCAAGGTTCATAGATTACATTTGTAATACTTTCTTTGCCTTTTTCGTATCTTAAAACAAAGCCAAAATCAGTACAATTTGCTTTAAGCCATTTACCCTCTTTGGTGTTGGCAAAACGTTCTTCAACATCAATAAAGTCAACCGCTAAACCGCATTCGTGTTCACTGGTGCGAGGTCTTGCAACTGCGGTTGCCGCCTCTTTTTCGGCTTGTTCTTGGGTAAGACTAGGATTTGCCGCTTTAACCCTTGAAACCTTGTTTTGGAATAAACGATTTTGGGTGTCTACAGTTCGATAGGTAGAAATAGGATAAATATTTAAGCCCTCTTTTGATGCCGCTTTAAGCATATCGTTATAGGCGGTGATTATTCTTGAATCTAATCTTTCTCCGTCAGCAACCTTTGTCAAACTGTTTGGAGTCCATTTTGATGCTAAAACATTATCTTTATTAACCAAGATAAGATACCACTCGTTAAGTTCATCCTTACCTGATTTTGTATATGAAATATAGTCACCGTTAGACAGTGTATTTCTAACAAATTTGCTGCTTTGAGAAGATGTTACAGTAGATGATGCATCTGCCGATGATTCTAAAGTGGAAGAAACATCGTTCATAGAGGATTCTTCATCAAAAGAGGAAACATCCGACACAACGGATGATGCATCAGATGATTCTTCGGGATCATCTTTAGAACAGACACAACCAACCATATTGAACATCAACGAAACAATGAGAATTACAATGATAATTCCTATTGCATAAATAGTAAATTCAAGTTTTCGTCCGCCTGTCTTACGGCGTTTTTTAGCATTATTCCTGCTCATTTTGCAAACCTTCTTTATTTTATGATAAGAGTTTCGCCATCCATATCGGCAGGTTGTTCAATGCCCATAATATCAAGCATTGTGGGGGAAATATCGGCAAGTTTACCACCCTCACGGAGTTTGCAATCCATACCGCAAACGATAAAAGGTACAAGATTAGTGGTATGTGCGGTAAAAGGTTCGCCGTTTTCTGCCATAAGATCAGCATTACCGTGGTCGGCGGTAATAAGGGTAATACCACCCATTTTCTCGGTGGCTTCAACAACACGACCAACACAGGCATCAACGGTTTCTACCGCTTTAACTGCGGCATCAAACACGCCTGTATGACCTACCATATCGCAGTTTGCGAAATTAAGGATAACCGCATCATATTTACCGCTTTCAATTGCCTCTACAACCGCATCACATACGGGAACTGCACTCATTTCGGGCATAAGGTCGAAGGTGGATACATCGGGAGTATTGATAAGAATTCTATCTTCACCCTCAAATTTAACCTCTTCACCACCGTTGTAGAAGAAGGTAACGTGGGCGTATTTGGTAGTTTCGGCAATACGGAGTTGGGTTTTGCCGTTCTTAGAAAGAACTTCACCCATTGTGTTTTTGAGCTCTTTAGGAGCAAATGCAACCTTTACGTTAGGCATTGTTGCATCATATTCGGTCATACAAACATAGAAAAGATCAAGTTTTTCACCACGATCAAATCCGTTAAATTCGGGATCAACAAAGCAACGGGTGATTTCTCTTGCTCTATCGGGACGGAAGTTGAAGAAGATAAGTGAATCTTTGTCTTTAACCTCTGCTCCCTTAACAAAGGTGGTGGGTACCAAAAATTCATCGGTAATGAATTTTCCGTCTTCATCCTTGGTATTATAAGAGAGTTCAACTGCATCTACAGGAGACATTTCGGTAAAGTTATCTCCACATACCATTGCGCGATATGCTTTCTCTACCCTACCCCATTGGGTGTCTCTATCCATTCCATAGTATCTACCAGCCAAGGTAGCGATTTGACCAACACCGATTTCTTCGGTCTTGGCAATACATTCGGCTACAAAATCTTTACCGGATGTGGGAGGTACGTCACGGCCGTCAAGAAGTCCGTGAATATATACCTTAGTGAGTCCTTTATCCTTTGCCATTTTGAGAATAGCGTAAAGGTGGGAATTATGACTATGTACACCGCCATCAGAGAGAAGTCCCATTACGTGAAGTGCGGAATCGTTTGCAAGACAATTATCCATAGCGGCAACAAGAACCTCATTAGAGAAGAAATCGCCATCGTTAATGGATTTAGTGATGCGGGTAAGTTCTTGATATACAACCCTACCTGCACCGATATTGGTATGACCTACCTCACTGTTGCCCATTTGTCCGTCGGGAAGACCAACGTCGAGTCCCGATGCGCCAATTTTGGTGTTTACACAGGTTGCAAAAAGGCGGTCAAGGTTAGGGGTTTTAGCGGAATATATTGCATTATTTTCGTTGGAGGGATTAAGTCCGTATCCATCCATAATGGTTAATACAACAGGTTTTTTCATTATAGAAGTTCCTTTCAAAATACAAACACATAAACCGCAACCGACCTTCTATAAATTAAAAGGTCGGATGCATTTGTTCATACTTATATTATTTGCTTGCTGCGGATACGATTGCTGCAAAATCGGCTGCTTTAAGGGATGCACCACCGATAAGTCCACCGTCAACGTTGTATTTAGACAACAATTCATCGGCGTTTTTAGCGTTCATAGAACCCCCGTATTGGATGGTGATAGCATCGGCAGATGCTTTACCGAACATTGCCTCAACGGTTTCACGAATAACTGCGCAAACCTCTTCTGCTTGATCTGATGTAGCGGTTTCACCTGTACCGATAGCCCAAACGGGTTCGTAAGCGATAATAACGTTTTTAAGTTTTTCGGCAGTCAAACCTTGAAGAGCAATTTTAACCTGCATTGCGCAAAGTTCAGCGGTAATGCCTTGTTTGCGTTGTTCAAGGTATTCACCAACACAAAGGATGCCAACAAGACCTGCATCGAGTGCTGCCTTAAGACGTTTGCCAACGGTAACGTCGGTATCACCAAAATAGGTACGACGTTCACTATGACCTACGATAACGTATTCAACACCCATACTGCTGAGCATATCGGCAGAAATTTCGCCGGTGAAGGCACCGGATTTTTCAAAGTGGCAGTTTTGTGCACCGATTTTAATATTGCTACCCTTAGCGGCATTCATAGCGGCATCAAGGTCAACAAAAGGAACACAAAGAACTACATCGCAATCAGCATCCTTTACTAAGGGAATCATTTCACCGATAAGTGCAGATGCTTCCGCGGGGGTTTTATTCATTTTCCAGTTACCTGCAATAACTGCAGAACGTAATTTTTTATCCATTATTAAAACCTTCTCTGATAATTATTTGTCGTTAAGAACTGCAATACCGGGAAGTTCTTTACCTTCGAGGAATTCGAGGGATGCACCGCCACCGGTAGAAATGTGGGTCATCTTATCGGCAAATCCAAGCTTTTCAACTGCTGCTGCAGAGTCGCCACCGCCGATAATGGAAATTGCACCGGATTCTGCTACTGCTTTAGCAACTGCAACTGTACCGCCTTCGAAGTTTTTCCATTCGGAAACACCCATAGGTCCATTCCAAACAACGGTACCTGCATCTTTAATAGCGTTAGCAAAATATTCTTCGGTACGGGGACCAACGTCGAGACCCATATATCCATCAGGAATACCGTCTTCTACATTACAAACAATGGTATTGCAATCGGGATCGTATTTATCACCGCAACGGCTATCTAAAGGAAGAAGGAATTTAACGCCCTTTTCTTCTGCCTCTTTAACGAGGGATGCTGCAAGATCCATTTTATCTTTTTCGCAAAGGGAGGTACCAATGGGTTCGCCTGCTGCTGCTTTGAAGGTATAAGCCATTGCACCACCGATGATGAGGGTATCTACCTTTTCCATAAGGTTTTTAATAACACCGATTTTATCGGAAACCTTTGCACCACCGAGGATGGATACAAAGGGACGTTTGGGGTTAGAAAGAGCACCGCCCATAATAGCGATTTCTTTTTGAATGAGATAACCGCAAACTGCGGGGAGATAATCAGCAACACCTGCGGTGGAAGCGTGTGCGCGGTGAGCAGTACCAAAAGCATCGTTTACATAGATTTCTGCAAGGGATGCCATTTCTTTTGCAAATGCAGCATCGTTCTTTTCTTCTTCTGCGTGGAAACGAACGTTTTCAATAAGCATTGCTTTGCCTTCTTCGAGTTCAGCAGCAAGTGCTTTTGCGCTTTCGCCTACAACGTCAGCGGCCAATTTAACTTCAAAACCGAGCATTTCGGAAAGACGAGCAGCAACGGGTGCCAAAGAATAGGTCATATTAAAGGTTCCCTTAGGTCTGCCGAGGTGGGAGCAAAGAATAACCTTTGCACCGTTATCGAGCAAATACTTAATGGTAGGAAGGGATTCACGAATTCTTTTGTCGTCGGTGATAACACCGTCTTTGAGGGGTACGTTAAAGTCGCAACGAACTAAAACTCGACGGCCTTTAACCTCAATGTCTTCAATAGACTTTTTGTTGAGTGCGTTCATAATTTTTACCTCCGAAAAATATAAATATTTAATATAAACTGAATTATTGTGCAGAGAAATAAATAAACTTCCACACATACGAATATATTGTATATCAAAACAATTATTTTTTCAAGTAAAAAGTGAAAAAAATGGTGTTTTTTTTGAAATAATTTTCAAGGAGGAGAAAAATGTTTTTTGTTACTGATTTTGAAGAACGACCTAAGTGTGTCTTTTCAAAAATAAAACTTAGGGTTAGAGGGGAAAATCCCACTATTGAATATCATAGCATTGAAGGTATAATTTTTGGTGTTATAAAGGGGATTCCTAAAGGGAATCGACATTTCTTTCGTAAGGTTAAATCTATTGTTGGAAACGACATTTTGATATTTCAAAACGGGTTTGATATTTTCGAAAAAAACAAAAGGAATATATCTATTTACCACTCCCCCACATTTAAACTTCCAAGCACTACGGAATATTATCAACGGTTGCTCGTGAATTTTGCGATAGAAGTTTCTCAAATTGCATCGAAAAACAGTCGAGTTAAGGTGCTTTTAATCGATATTGGCGGCAACTGTTCGGGGGTATGTATTGAATTTATGAAGGTAGCGCAAGAGGTTGTTGTTTTGACCAATAATTTTAATCGTTATGATGCCTGTATTCGGTATTCTAATCAAAGCTTTGGTGCCACACCGAAAATCGTTGGAATGAATGATAAAATCAACGATATTTCCTTTATTATAGCACCTTACGGACTTTGTGGATACATACCGCAAAACACAAAAACGCCTATATTTTCACTTAAAAATCCCGATAACGGTTATGGTATTTTCGAGGATGGAATAGTGGTTGATAAAGAGGTGAAAAACGTCTGTCCAAGAGGAATATCACCGACAGTTTTTTCCTCACAATTTTTCTTGGAAAAAGGACACATCACCGATGATAAAGCTGTGTTTTTACGTAGCGGAAACAAGTGTTTTACTGTGGAAGAAATGATCAAAATTATTCAAAAAGACTAATGAAAACACCTGTCAGATTTGACAGGTGTTTTCTATATCAACAGCATATTTTTCTTCAATTAAAACAATGTTTTGATTATAAAGTTTAGCATTTGTTAGATAGTAATTATTATCTCGAATAACACTTTCTATTGTAATATCATCATACATTCTATTTTCGATTATGTTAGCAAACTTTTTTATATTCTCGAAGTTGTTTTTAATATATTCCTCGGTCATTACAAGGCAATAATATTTTATGTTTTCAAGATATTCGGAAGTAAAATCCTTTTGCCAATCAAAAGGTATATAGCATCCTTCAACAATAAGATTTTGGTTGTTTTCAATGGCGGTTTTTATCATTTCGCAAACGATTGGCCATAGATATTCGGTTAAATCTTTATCATCGCTAAGCGGGGTAAGGTCAGTGTTACCGCTACGTATAAGCCCCATTTTGAGATGGTCGATTGAGAGGTATGGAAATTTGTATTTTTCAAGCATTCTTTGGGCGAAGTTGGTCTTCCCCACGTGAGATGCACCTGTGATTATGATAATCATTATAACCCCCCTTAACTCTTTCTATAATGTTAAAAGTAAAAATCCCATTCACATTTGTAAACGGGATTTTTGGTGCCGGGAGCGGGGGTCGAACCCGCACGGTATCGCTACCACTGGATTTTGAGTCCAGCACGTCTGCCAATTCCATCATCCCGGCAAATATTCTTTTTGCAACTTCGTTATTATACTACATTACTTTTTATATTGCAAGAACTTTTTTCGTATTTTTTAAGAATATTTTTATATATAAAAAAACAGCCCGAGATTTCGGGCTGTTTTTTTCAGCGTGTTTATTAGTCGATTTCTACTGCGACTTTTTGGTCAACGCGGCTGGCGGCTGCACGCATAACGGTACGGATAGCTTTAGCAATTCTGCCTTGTTTACCAATTACTCTACCCATATCGCCTTCGGCAACGTGAAGATGATAAGTAACAACGCCCTCTTCGTCGGCTTCGTCAACAGTAACGGTGACTTGGTCGGGGAATTCTACCAATCCTTGTGCGACGGAAATAAGAAGTTCTTGCATTAGAGCACCTCCTTTTATGTTTTTTTACTTTCTCCTTCTTCACTCGGATGATAATATATTTACTATCATCCGAGCATTCAGAGGTTTAATTAAAGGATACCGTTTTTCTTAAGTAAACCTTTTACGGTGTCGGTAGGTTGAGCACCGTTCGCAATCCATGCTTTTGCCTTATCAGCATCGATTTTGATAGTGGGTTCCTCGGTGAGGGGATTGTAGTAACCGATTTCCTCAATGAAACGACCGTCTCTGGGATATCTTGAATCTGCGACTACAATGCGGTAGAAAGGAGCTTTTTTAGCGCCCATTCTGCGAAGTCTCATCTTAACTGCCATTTTCATTACCTCCAAACTTAATATATTTTTCAAACAATGATAATTACAACTCAATCAAATTCGAACACATCCGGAGTGATGTGTAATATTCTTTATATTCGAATTTGACCGACCTGAAACTATCATTTGTATGCATAATTTACAGACCGAATCCGGGTGGGAGTTGCATTCCGCCCATTCCGCCGAATCCTTTACGGAACTTTCCGCCTTTACCTTTTTTGCCAAACTGCTTGAACATTTGCTTCATTTGTTCATACTGTTTGAGCAGTCGGTTTACATCCTCTACTTTATTACCGCTACCTGCGGCAATACGTCTTTTGCGAGAGGGACTGATAATGGATGGCTTTTCTCTTTCGGCGGGTGTCATTGACAATATAATTGCCTCGACACGCAACATTTGTCGGTCATCTATATCAACATCCCGAAGTTGTTTTTCCATTCCGGGAAGCATTGATAACATTTTTTTCATTGAGCCCATATTTTTAATTTGACCAAATTGCTCAAGAAGGTCATTCATATCAAACTTATTTTCTTGAAGGCGTTTTAAGGTTTCTTCTGCCTTCTTTTCGTCAAGTTTTGCCTCAGCTTGTTCGATAAGGGAAAGGATATCTCCCATTCCTAAAATACGGGATGCCATTCTATCGGGGTGGAAAACCTCTAAATCTTCTATTTTTTCGCCCACACCCGCAAACTTAATGGGGCAACCTGTAACGGCCTTAACCGACAATGCGGCACCGCCACGGGTATCACCGTCAAGTTTTGTGATGATAACACCGTCAATACCTAAGGTTTCGTTAAAACTTTTTGCAACGTTAACGGCATCTTGACCGGTCATAGAGTCAACCACAAGAAGAATTTCGTTGGGTTCGGTTTTTTCTTTCATACGAGTCAATTCACCCATAAGTTCTTCATCAATATGAAGACGACCTGCGGTATCTAAAATAACATAATCGTGACCGTAATCTTTTGCATATGCCAAGGCCTCAACAGCGGTTTTAACAGGGTCTTGTGTACCCTTTTCAAATACCTGAACCCCTGCTTTTTCACCAACAATTTTAAGTTGGTCAATAGCGGCAGGACGATATATATCACAAGCAACCAACAAAGGTCTGTGACCTTTACTGCGAAGCATCTTACCAAGTTTTGCACTGTGGGTAGTTTTACCGGAACCTTGAAGACCGCACATCATAATAATTGTGGGGCCTTTGGATGCGGTATTTATTTTAACCTCTTCCCCACCCATAAGGGAAACAAGTTCTTCGTTAACTATTTTAATAACCATTTGTGCAGGGGTTAAGCTTTCGGTTACCTTTTCACCGATTGCCTTTTCTGCAACTCTATTGGTAAAATCTTTGGCGACCTTAAAGTTTACGTCGGCGTCGAGAAGTGCAAGTCGCACCTCACGCATTGCCTCTTTAACGTCGGCCTCGCTTAATTTGCCTCTTGATTTCATTTTTTTGAAGGCAGCAGCCAGTTTATCAGTAAGCCCTTCAAATGCCATGAAAATCACCGTTTCCTTTCAAAAGTTAATCAAACGAAATAAGTGCCTCGCGTATTTTAGAAACAACCTCTTTTGACGGTGGGTTATTATCTATAGTTTCGAGAATTTCAGCAATAATTAAACTGTATTTGTTTTGCTTTTTTGCAAAGCCCAATTTTTCTTCGTAATCAAGAAGTTTTTTCTCGGCAGTACGGATATTATCAAGCACACCCTGACGGGTAACACCTAAAATTTCAGCAAGTTCGCCTAAACTTAAATCTTCATTATAATAAAGGTCGAACGCTTCGTACTGACGGGGGCTTAACAGTTTGCCGTAAAGGTCAAAAAGTAGTACAAAAGACATATTTTTTGCCATCTATAACCCTCCAGGATACTGTAAAGGTAAAACACTTTACACGTATTATATATTATACATATTGATTTGTCAATAGTTTTGTGATAAAATATTTCCGCATTTTATAGAAAGAATTATGGATATGGAATACACTATTATTCGCAGCAAACGAAGAACCGTCTCGGTTGAAATCACGAGGAAAGCTGAAGTTATTGTTAGGGCACCCTTAAAGATGTCTAATCGTGATATCGAAAAGTTTATAACCGATAAATCTTCTTGGATTGAAAAGACACTTGAAAAGGTAAATTTAAGAAATGAAACCAACTCTCTTCCACCGTTTACCGAAGAGGAAATTTCACTTCTTACCAAAAGGGCAAAGGAATATATATCGAATAGGGTTTCATTCTTCGCGGATGAGATGCAACTCGCCTATGGTAGAGTGTGCATAAAGCATCAAAAGACAAGATGGGGCAGTTGTTCGGGCAAGGGGAATCTCAACTTTAACTGTTTACTTATGCTTTGTCCCCTTGAGGTTATTGATTACGTTATTATTCACGAGCTTTGCCATATTAAACACCACAATCATTCAAAGGATTTTTGGAATGAAGTTGAAAAATATATGCCTGAATACAAAACTCATAGAAAATGGCTTAAGGATAATGGCAGTTCACTTATTAACAGATTAGAGGAATTATAAATGTTATCAAAAAACAAAAAAGCATCACAAAATTTCGGGACAATAAGTGTTTTAATTGCGGCAACATTATGGGGTTGCATTGGTCTTTTTACCCGCACAATGTTTTCGGAAAATGTTGGGTTTAGTCCCGTTCAATCGGTGGCTGTAAGGGCATTTTTCACAATGTTTATTATGCTTATTGTCATACTTATTAAAGACCCCAAACTACTTAAAATCTCCCTAAAAGATATATGGATTTTTCTTGGCACAGGTCTTTTTAGTTTTATGTTTTTTAACATTTGTTATATGACATCCATTGATGAAAACTCTCTTTCGGTGGCTTGTATTTTGATGTATACCTCCCCCATTTGGGTTACGGTTATCTCTATTCCACTATTCAAGGAAAAACTCAACACCCACAAGGTTATATCCCTTATTTTGTGCTTTGGCGGTGCGGTTATGACCTGTCTTTCATCATCCCTTGTGTTAACCAAAAAGGGTCTTATATTTGGCCTTCTTTCGGGGGTTGGATACGCTCTTTACAGCATATTTGGGAAATTTGCCACAGGCAAATATCATACCCTAACCATTATTTTTTACACCTTCCTTTTTGCAACCATTGGCGTATTACCTTTTAGCAACGCAAAGGGCATTATAATACTTTTTGAAAAACCTGTTAACATTCTTTTATCTGTCGGTGTATCGGTATTTTGCACCATTCTACCTTATCTTTTTTACACCTACGGGCTTTCTAAAATTTCCGCTCCAAAGGCGGCGGTGATATCTATTTTAGAACCAATTGTCGCCACTTTAGTTGGACTTTTCTTTTACAGTGAAATCCCGAGTTTAATTGGATACTTGGGCATTGTTACGGTTGTTTTTGGTCTGATTTATCTTGAAAAAGGTGCGGATTTATTCAGGGTAAATAAGAACCTTTCAAAATAATCATTGCCTTGACAAAAACTTTCAAATATGATAATATTATCTAAATATTCTGGAGGTGTTCCCCATTATGAAAAAAGTTATTTTGAGTGCCGACAGCACCTGCGACTTAGGTCCTATTTTGAAGGAACGTTATAATGTCGAATTTTTCCCCTTTACTATCACTTTAGACGATAAAACTTATCTTGATAACGTAGATATTACCGCTGACGCTATTTATGATACATTCCGCGATCACGGTGCCCTCCCTAAAACTTCTGCCATCAACGTTATGGAATATGTTGACTATTTTAAAAAATTTGTTGATGAGGGTTATGAAGTAGTTCACTTGAATCTTGGTTCAGGACTATCTTCCACCCACAACAACTGTCGTATGGCCGCTGCAGAGGTTGGCAACGTTTATCCCGTTGACTCTTGCAACCTTTCTACCGGCATTGGTCTTCTTGTAATCGAAGCCGCCGAAAGAATTGCCAGCGGTATGGAGGCAAAACAGGTAGCCGAAGAGGTTCAAGCCCTCACCTCTAACGTACATACAAACTTCGTGCTTGATACCCTTGATTATCTTAAAGCAGGTGGCAGATGCTCCGCTCTTGCTGCCCTTGGTGCAAATATTCTTGGAATTAAACCCTGTATTGAGGTTGATAACACCTGCGGCAAAATGGGGGTTGGTAAAAAGTATAGAGGTAAGTTCGACAAGGTACTTGAGCAATATGCTACCGAACGAATTGACCTTTATGATAACCTTAAAACCGACCGTGTATTTATCACCCATTCGGGCATTTCGGAAGAACGTATTCAAATTATTAAGGATATTGTTGAGGCATCGGGCAAGTTTGATGAAATATTCGTCACAAGAGCAAGTTGCACAATATCCAGCCACTGTGGTCCAAACACCATTGGCATTTTGTTTATGACTAAATAATAAGGAGATATAAAATGAGAGCAGTAGTTTCTGTTATTGGTAAAGATATGGTGGGTATCCTTGCAAAGGTATCCGGCGTATGTTGTGAATACAACGTAAACGTCATTGACGTTACTCAAACCGTTTTGCAAGACGTTTTTGCAATGACAATGCTCGTTGATATTAACGGTTGCACCGTTGAGTTTTCCGAGTTTTCTGCAAAAATGAACGAGTTAGGTGAAAGCATTGGTCTTTCTATCCGCGTTATGCACGAGGATATTTTTAACTCAATGCATAGAATTTAGGAGAAATTTATAATGCTTAATATTTCAGATATTCTTGAAACAATAAATATGATTCAGGAAGAGAATTTGGATATCCGTACCGTTACTATGGGTATATCCCTTCTCTCCTGCTGCGATGAAAATATCGATATTGCTTGTAATAAAGTTTACGATAAAATTGCCAAAAGGGCTGAAAAGCTCGTATCGGAATGTGAAAAAATCGAAAACGAATATGGTATTCCCATTATTAACAAGCGTATTTCGGTTACACCTATTTCAATGGTGGCATCCCCTTGCAAGGGTGGCAACATTGTAAAATTTGCCCACGCTTTGCAAAAGGCTGCCGATACCACAGGTGTAAACTTTATTGGTGGTTATTCCGCCCTTGTGCATAAAGGTTTTTCGGGTAGCGATATAGAACTTATTGAAAGTATCCCCGAAGCCCTTGCTACCACCCAAAACGTTTGCTCATCGGTTAACATCGGTTCAACTAAAAGCGGTATAAATATGGATGCAGTTGCAAAAATGGGTAAAATCATTAAACAATGTTCCGAATATACTGCCGATAAGAACTGCATTGGTGCGGCAAAGTTGGTTGTATTTTGCAACGCTCCTGAGGATAATCCCTTTATGGCGGGGGCTTTCCACGGTGTTGGTGAGCCCGAATGTGAAATTAACGTTGGTGTATCGGGTCCCGGTGTTGTCCGTGCAGCCATTGAAAAAATCGGCAAGGACGAAAGCATTGGTGTTCTTGCAGATACCATTAAACGTACCGCATTCAAGATTACCCGTATGGGTCAACTTGTTGGTACCGAAGCATCCAAACGTTTAGGCGTTCCTTTTGGTATTGTTGACCTTTCCCTTGCTCCTACCCCCGCCGTCGGTGACTCGGTAGCAAGAATTCTTGAATCTATGGGTGTTGGTACCTGTGGCGGTACAGGCACTACCGCCGCTTTGGCTATGCTTAATGACGCGGTAAAAAAGGGGGGCGTAATGGCATCCTCCCGTGTTGGCGGACTTTCAGGTGCATTTATTCCTGTCAGTGAAGATGAGGGTATGATCGCCGCCGCAAGATGCGGTGCTTTATCCCTTGAAAAGTTAGAGGCAATGACCGCTGTTTGCTCGGTTGGTCTTGATATGATAGTTGTACCGGGAGATACCTCCGCAGAGGTTATTTCGGGACTTATTGCCGACGAAGCCGCTATTGGTATGGTTAACTCCAAAACCACCGCGGTACGTCTTATCCCTGCTATCGGTTGCAATGTTGGCGACACCCTTGAATTCGGCGGTCTTTTGGGAAGTGGTCCCGTTATGCCTATCTCTAACGTTGACCCCGGTATTTTCATTAAACGCGGCGGTCAAATCCCCGCACCCCTTCAAAGTCTTAAAAACTAATATTATTTCAAGGCATAAAACGGTCATCCTCTTGGATGACCGTTTGTACTATTATTGGTGCATTTTAACATTTGATACTTTGTTTTGTGTTGATAAATTTCTAATAAAGTGTTACACTTAACATACCACATACACGAGGAATGATTATATGAAAATTGCCATAATCGGGTCGAGAAATCTCATAGTAAATGACCTTGAAAGATACATCCCTGAATACGCCACCGAGATAGTATCGGGCGGGGCTATGGGAATAGATACTTGTGCCGAGAAATATGCCAAGGAAAAGGATATTAAATTCAAAAAATTTTTGCCCGATTACGAAACTCACGGAAGACAGGCACCTATACTTCGCAACATTGATATTATTGATTATTCCGATGAGGTTATTGCCTTTTGGGACGGTAAATCTAAGGGGACTAAATTTGTCATCGACCGTTGCAACAAGAATAATGTTAAAATTACGGTGCATATTTTTAATATTGATTGAAAAATTTAATAAAATATGATAAAATTATTCCATTAAGATCATTTAATAGGGTGATTTTTTATGTTTAATTTCTTTGCAAGTGAAAACAGTCGCATTGGTAATTATTTTGAAATTGTTGGCGGTGACTGCAATCACATAAAAAACGTATTGAGAATGAAAATTAAAGACCAAATTCTTGTTAGTTTTGAAGGTAAAAGCCATTTGTGCGAAATAAGTTCTATTGACGAACGAAGGATTGTTGCGGATATTATTGAGGAAAATTATAACGATACTTCCCTGCCCATTAGCATCTGCCTATTCCAAGGACTTCCAAAGGCAGACAAAATGGAGTTTATTATTCAAAAGGCAGTTGAACTTGGTGTGGATGAAATTATCCCCGTCGAGATGGAAAACTGCGTAGTTAAATTAGATGCAAAGAAAAAGGGGTCAAAAATCACCCGTTGGCAGGCCATTGCCGAAAGTGCCGCAAAACAAAGCAAGAGAAATAACATTCCTACCGTTGGCGACGTTTTGAGTTTCAAAGAATGTGTTGAAAAGGCAAACGATATTGATGTTTTTCTTGTGCCTTACGAATGCAAAGAAGGTATGAGCGCTACAAAAGATGCTCTTAAATCTATTAAAAGCGGTATGACCGTTGGTATTCTTATTGGTCCCGAAGGCGGTTTTAGTCAAAAGGAAATTGATGCTATAAGCGAAGATGGTAAGGGTAAGATTATATCCCTTGGCAAACGTATTCTTCGCACCGAAACTGCCGCTATAACAGCTGTATCTATGTGTATGCTTTATGCCGAAACGGAGTTATGTGATGATTAAATTACCCATAGATTTTGAAAAACGAATGAAGTCGCTTTTAGGGGATGATTTTTCCGCCTACGTTGATGCGGTGAACTCCTCCCCCGTTCGTGGTTTCAGGGTAAACACAGAAAAAATATCCCTTGAATGCTTTGAAAAGATAAATATATTCTCAAGTGGTAAAATCCCTTACGTAGAAAACGGGTATTATCTTGATTACGATAAAATTGGCAATCATCCTTATCATCACGCGGGGATGATTTACGTTCAGGAACCTGCAGCCATGATGCCTGTTGAGTGTATTGATTTTTCTCCCGATTGGTGTGTACTCGATATGTGTGCCGCCCCCGGTGGAAAAAGCACTCAAATTAAGAACAAATTAGGTGAAAACGGGGTGCTTGTATCTAATGAGATTATCCCCAATCGTTGCAAAATTTTAACGGGAAACATTGAGAGGTTAGGTCTTAAAAACGTTATTACTACCTGTATGGATACCGCCCGTTTAGCAGAACTTTTTGATGAAAGGTTTGACCTTGTTTCGGTGGATGCTCCTTGTTCCGGGGAAGGTATGTTCCGCAAGGAAGATATTGCCATATCTGAATGGAGTTTGGAAAACGTCGAAAAGTGTGCCGAAAGACAAAAAGATATCCTTAACAACGCATCTAAATGCGTGAGAAATGGCGGATATATTATATATGCCACATGTACATTTTCTTTGGAAGAAAATGAAATGGTTGTGGATGATTTTCTTAAAAAACATTCCGAATTTGAACTTATTAAACCAACCAATAGGGTTATAGAAAACACCGAAGACGGTATTCATTTTGACGGATGCCAGTGTGATAATATTGAGTTTTGTCGCAGGTTTTATCCTCATAAAAACAAAGGCGAAGGACAATTCGCAGCGGTTCTTCATAATACACTTTCTTGCAATAAAAAGTCGAAAGAAAAAACAAATCTAAAACAAAAAATTGATCCTGTTGTTATTGATTTTTTAGATGATACATTGACCGAGTATGACAAGAGTCATATTATTATGAATAAAGAAACTCCTACCTATTTCACCCCTGATTTCGACGCACCTACTTGCACGATGTTTTCTCACGGTGTAAACATTGGTGAAGTTAGAAAAAATTACCTTCTTCCCCACCATCAATTTTTTATGGCACTGGGTAAAGATTTTAAACGTAAGATTGAACTTTATAACGATTTAGGACTTGCCGAGAAATACATAAGAGGTCTTGAAATCCCTGCCGAATGTGAAAACGGTTGGGCGGTAGTTACTATTAACGGATGTCCTTTAGGCGGTGCAAAGGTATCGAACGGTATTGCTAAAAACCATTATCCTAAGGGGCTACGACTGAAGTAATTTTGAAAGGAATGAGGATATGAACAGTTTCAAAAGACCGACTGAAAACATCGGTTTATATATCCACGTTCCTTTTTGCAAATCTAAATGTCCTTACTGTAATTTTTATTCTCTTTGCAATAATAATATTGCAGACGAATACACTAAATCGGTTTTATCTTCTTTAGAAAGTTACGGTAAAAAACTCAACCGCACTGCCGACACGTTGTATATCGGTGGCGGTACCCCTCCCCTTTTGGGTGAAGATAATCTCTCAAAAATTGTTGCGGGTGCAAAGAAACATTTTAATCTTACAAAGGATGCCGAAATCACCTGCGAGGTTAATCCCACATCCGCAGACAAAGATTTTTTTGAAAAACTTTTCAAGGCGGGGGTTAACCGAATATCTATTGGGGTTCAATCGGGTATTGATGATGAACTTGTTGCTTTAGGTAGAAAACACACCACGAAACAGGTTGTTGAAACGGTAAGTATCGCAAAAGAAGTGGAATTTACAAATATATCCCTTGACCTTATGCTTGGTATTCCAAATCAAACGATAGAATCTTTGCAAAAATCTATTGAATTTTTAGTTTCACTTAATCCTACACATATCTCGGCATATCTTCTTAAGATTGAACCTGATACGTATTTCGGGAAGAATATGCCACAAAATCTCCCCGATGAAGAATTATGTGCCGACCTATATGAAAAAGCGGTTGAAATTTTGAGTGAAAAAGGGTATTATCAATATGAAACATCTAACTTTGCAAAGTTTGGATTTGAGAGTCGACACAATCTTAAATATTGGCATTGTGAAGAATATTTAGGTATTGGACCTTCTGCACATTCATTTATAGATGGGGAACGATTTTTTTATCCTTCAAACATTACCGATTTCATTTCGGGTAACTCCCCTGTTTTAGACGGTGACGGTGGTGATTTTGAGGAATATGCTATGCTCACACTACGCCTTGCTGAAGGTTTGATTTTTAAGAATGTTAAATATAGATTTAATATTGATATCCCACAAAAGATGATAGATAATGCAAAGATTTTATCTAAAATCGGTTTAGTAATATTAGATGATATTGGCATTAGATTAACACCCAAAGGGCAACTGCTTTCAAATGCCGTTATTGGTAAATTATTAGATTTATAAAGGTGCTGAATTATGAAAAGAATTTTGAAAATTTGTTCAATCATTTTATGCTTATCTGTTATATTTTCCTTTTCCTACAACACTTTAGCGGATAATTTTTATTTTGAAATAGTTGAGATATCCAACGATGGCAAAAACGTAACGGTATCTTGTCAATGCGAAGGCAATATCACATCTAACCTCACCATTAAATGTATGGGTGAAGATAATTCTGTTATATATATTAATGAACTTTCTGCTATCAATTACGGATATTATGAATTTTCCTTTCCTATTTTAAGCAACTCAAATTCACAAAAATACACCGTAAGTATTGGCGGTAATAATTTCACCACTCCTGTTTCTAAATCATTCTACCTTATTGAAACAAGTTCTCCTCAATATATTTTGGTAACTGCGGGGAAAACTGTATATGAATTAAAAAACATACTAAAAAATAACAATGCATCATTTTATAGAAACGGTACACTTCTCTCTAACAATGATGTTGTTAAGGCGTTAGATACTATATCTCTTTTTAACGGTAGCAAAACTGTAGAACGAAAAGTAATAGTTATGGGCGATATTGACCTTTCTGGGTCGGTAAACGCCACCGATGCCCTCCTTGCACTACAACATAACGTAGGTAAAATCACAATCACAGGTGCGTCATTTAAGGCGGGAGATATTTCTCGTAACGGCATCATAGACTCTGAATGTGCCTTAAAAATACTGCAGTTTACAGTTAAAAAAATAGATAGATTATAAAAATTTTAAAGCCCTATGATACCAATATCATAGGGCTTTTGTTTTTAATTATTTATTTTCGGTTTCTTCCTTCTTTAAGGGATGAACCGATTTTTTTATAGCCACACCATCATACATTTTTTTAACCTGTACTCTGCCTTCGAAATCTTCATTACAATTTTTGCAATAAAACATAGCGGTAAAGTGCTTATTTTTGTATTTCCATTGATTCTTTCTTCTTAATGAATTACCGCACTTCTCACAGTTAATACGCATATTTACGTTACCAATGTAGGGACTGTTTATATCGGTAATTACAAAGGGTTTGAAACAAAGTCGGTCATAAAATTCAGGGATATCTGCTCTTTGAATATATCCGTCAATAATTTCCTCATCATAGCACTTTTTAAGAATTTCAGCACAAAGTTCACTGTCTCCAACCGCTCTATGAAGAGCGATTTCGGAACTATCTATTTCAAACATTTCGGATGCGGTAACAAGACCTAATTGTTTATTATCTTCAAACTCTATAACGTCGTGAACGTATTTTTGAAGGTCCATATATTTATAAAGGAATGGAATGGTTTCATATCTTGTAAAACAACGGCAGTTATCAAGAAGCACATAAAGGTCGCTGTTACTCCAGGTCATAATTACTGCTTCTTTACCCGCCCATCGCTTGAATGCGGATATAACTTTAGAGAGTTCAACACCATTTTCTCTTATATCTTCATTAGTGATATGTGTTAACTCTTTGACTTTACCCCTTAACTTTTTAGAAAGTTTGGATTTTACAAACATTTGAAAACTATCGATAACCTGTAAGTTATCGTCAAGTTTTACGGCACCAAATTCGATAATTTCATTAACAAATCTACCTCTTCTGGTGCTGTATGCTGTATTCCATTCTAAGTCTAAGATTATTATTTCGTGCATTATATTTTCCCTCTAATTTCGCTTTCAGTATGTGTTGTGGGTGGCGGTTTAGGGTAAAGCGCTCTATATATTTAACAATCTTCTTGCGTTTTCACCTAAAATAAGTTTTTCTTGTTCTTCATTCAAATCTAAAATCTTAATAAAATTAATTTCATCGGAAATATCGCTCCAAGGCATATCGCTTCCAAGAAGGATCTTTTCTGCCCCGTGCTTTTCGATAATAAGTTTTGCCATATTGGTTGGGATTCTACCACAGGAAAAGGACGTATCGAGATAAATATTCTTGCCCACTAAATGTTCAAGAACTTCATGCCACATTACATATCCGCCAAAATGTGCGGCTACAACAGGTGCGTTTCCAAAGACGGGTAAAACTTCCGCAAGGGCTTTTGGGGTGCATCTTGTGGGTGGGGACATTCCGATATCGGTGCCACTATGAAAAACTGTGATAAGATTTAATTCTGCGATTTTTTCATAAATCTTTAGCATCTTATCATCATTGACATAAAAATCTTGATAGTCGGGATGCAGTTTTATTCCCTTTATTCCCGACTCTTTAATCTTTTCGAGCCATTCAAGGACATCAGGTAGATTTTGATTAAGCCCCGAAAAAGCAATCAAGTTACCGTGATTCATTTGTTTTGCAAACTCAAAAACGGAATTTTGATTTTTCGGTGCAGTTGTGATATTCAACACAACACCATAATCCACACCACATTTTTCAAGATGAGTTCTAAGTCCTGCTTCCGTTCCATCGTAACAGGGAGGAACTCCGCCCGACACTTTAGAAAGATTATTTAAGGTTCTTTCTGCCAACTTATCGGGAAATGTGTGGGTATGAAAATCAATAATCATAAAAATTACTGTCCTTTTCTGCTTGTTGCTTTAAGTCGTTGTTCTTTATTGAGTATGGTCTTTCTTAAACGAAGTGAAGTGGGAGTAACCTCAAGAAGTTCGTCATCTTTAAGGAATTCCATACACTGTTCCAAACTTAAAATAGAAGGCGGAGTTAATCTTAGGGCATCATCTGAACCTGATGCACGGGTATTGGTAAGATGCTTTTTCTTGCACACATTACAAACAAGGTCTTCTGAACGGGGGCTTTCACCTACGATCATACCTTCATACACATCTACACCGGCACCGATGAACAATCTACCTCTATCTTGGGTGTTAAAAAGTCCGTAAGCGGTGCTTTCACCCGTTTCAAATACTACGATTGAACCGCTTTGACGGGTTTCTAAATCTCCCTTATATGGTTCGTATCCATCAAAAACGTGATTCATAATACCATTACCATTGGTATCACTGGCGAATTGAGAACGATATCCCATTAAGCAACGGGAGGGAATCTTAAACTCGATATGGGTCATACCACCGTCGCGGGTGGTCATATTAATAAGTTCCGCCTTACGGTTACCTAACTTTTCCATTACGGTACCTACGTAACTTTCGGGAGTTTCAACCATAAGAAGTTCCATAGGTTCAAGGAGATTACCCTCTTCATCTCGGCTAAAAATAACCTTTGGACGGGAAATCTGGAATTCGTAGTTCTGACGACGCATTGTTTCAATGAGGATAGAAAGATGAAGTTCACCTCTACCCGAAACCTTAAAAGTATCGGAAGAATCGGTTTCTTCTACCCTTAAACTAATGTTGGTTTCAATTTCCTTCATTAAGCGGTCGCGAAGGTTACGGGAGGTAACATACTTACCCTCTTTACCTGCAAAGGGAGAATCGTTAACAATAAAGTTCATTGAAATGGTGGGTTCATCTATTTTTACAAAGGGTAAGGGTTCAGGGCAGTTTACATCACAAATTGTTTCGCCGATGTTTATTCCCTCAATACCCGAAATAGCAACCAAATCACCCACAGATGCACTTTGTGCTTCGGCACGACGGAGTCCTTCAAAGGTATAAAGACGTCCGATTTTAGCATTGTTTTTAGTGCCGTCTTGATGAATAAGGGTGATATTTTGACCAACATTCACACTACCTCTTTCAACACGACCTACACCGATTCTACCTACGTAGTCATCGTGGTCAACGTTAGAAATAAGGATTTGAAGGGGCTTTTCTACATCGCCTTCAGGGGCGGGGATTTCCTTAATAATGGTATCGAGAAGGGGACGAATATCGGTGGATAGATTATTATAATCAAGGCCCGCTGTACCATCTCTGCCCGATGCATAAACAACAGGAAATTCAAGTTGATCTTCTTCTGCATCAAGTTCAATGAACAGGTCAAGAACTTCGTCTATAACCTCTTCAGGTCTCGCACCGTCTCTGTCTATTTTATTTATAACAACGATAGGTTTCTTGCCCAGACCCAGTGCCTTTTTAAGCACAAAACGGGTTTGAGGCATACATCCTTCAAAGGAGTCAACAAGAAGTAAAACTCCATCTACCATTTGAAGAATACGTTCTACCTCACCGCCGAAGTCGGCATGTCCCGGAGTATCTACAATATTTATTTTATAACCCTCGTAATGGATACCTGTATTTTTAGAAAGAATGGTAATTCCTCTTTCTCTTTCAAGGTCATTTGAGTCCATTACACGGTCATCAACCTGCTCGTTTTCACGGAAGATACCGCTTTGACGTAGCATTTGGTCAACCAAGGTGGTTTTACCGTGGTCAACGTGAGCAATTATTGCAACATTTCTTATATCTTTTCTTTCTGACACAACATATACTTCCTAATAAAAAAATTCAAAATCTATTATAGTACATTATTCACTATTTTTCAAGTATAAAAAGGGATATTTTGCGATATTTTTACCATTTTACAAAAAGAAACGACACATTTCAATAAATGTGTCGTTTTAATATTAAATATCATTTTTTATAATATCTTCGTAGGTCTCTCTTTTTACAATTACGCGGGATTTTCCGTCCTTAATCATAACAACGGGGGGACGGGGTACACGATTATAATTCGATGCCATTGAGTAGTTATATGCCCCGGTACAGAACACCGCCAAGGTATCCCCTGCTTTGGGTGAATTGAGATAAACGTTTTCTTGGATAATATCTCCGCTTTCGCAGTTTCTGCCTGCTACGGTTACCAGGGTGTCGCCGTCTTTATCGGCTCTGTCGGCTATTGCTACGGTATAGGGTGATTGATAGAGAGCATATCGAGGATTATCGGTCATACCGCCGTTTACCGAAACGTAGGTTTTGATATTTGGGATGTTCTTTACCGAACCTACTGTATATAACGTAGTTCCCGAATTTGCAACTATTGCTCTGCCCGGTTCAATAACGATAAATGGCACGGGATAATCATTTTCTTTACAAAGTTCCTTAACCTTTGCCGAAACGCTTTTCATAAAGGTATCGTAATCTTTGGCATCATCTTCCGGAAGATATTTAATACCAAATCCACCGCCTAAATTAAGTTCTGAAACAATGAATTTTAGTTCATCACGAATCTTTAGCATCAACCTAAACATAACCTCTGCGGTAAATACAAAAGGATCAACATCAAGTATTTGAGAACCGATATGACAATGAAGTCCTTTGAGAATAATATTCTCTTTTTTCAGTGCTTCTTCTACCGCCTCAAACGCTTCGCCCGTTTCTATTGCAAAGCCGAATTTACTGTCGATTTTTCCTGTTTGTACAAAATCGTGGGTATGAGCATCTACGCCGGGTTTAATACGGAACATTATATTTGCCTTTTTGCCCATTTCACCTGCTATTTCATCAAGGGTGTTAAGTTCTTCTAAATTATCTACAATAATTTCGCCTACATCGTTTTTCATAGCAAGGTTAAGTTCTTCATAGGTTTTATTGTTGCCGTGAAAGTGTATTTTTTCGGCAGGGAATCCTACAGAAAGGGCAGTATAAAGTTCTCCGCCGGAGACAACATCCACACCCATATTTTCTTCCATCATTATACGGTAAATCTCTTTGCAACTGAATGCCTTACTGGCATAGGTTACCATACCGTTTCCGTCATAATACTCATTCATAGACCTTACAAAGTCACGACAAGCATTACGGATAGTATCTTCATCCATAACGTAAAGTGGGGTGCCGTATTCCTTTGCAAGGGAAAGAGCATCTACACCACCGATGGTAAGATGTCCCTTTTCATTTGTCGAAAGGTTTGATGATACAAACATTTTATTTTTCCAACTCTCTCAAATAATTCTTTATTTCTTCTACGCCCTCTCCTTTTAATGCGGAAAAAGCTATCTTTTTAACATCCTTGGGAACAAAATCAAGGACTTCAGAAAACATCTTTTCTTGATTCGCTCTTTCGGTTTTATTAAGCTTATCTGACTTGGTGAAAACGATAAAAAAAGGAAGTTGCATTTCCACAAGAAATTTAAGCATCATAATATCATCCTCCGAGGGTTTATGGCGGATATCAATAAGTTGAGCAACGGTTAAAATATTTCTATTTGAATTGAAATATCCCTCTACCAAGTCGGACCATCTTTTTTGCTCCGCAGGGGAACGTTTTGCATATCCGTAACCCGGCAAATCCACAAACATTACTGTATCTAATGAAAAGAAGTTAACCGTTATGGTTTTACCCGGTGTTGCACTTACACGGGCAAGATTCTTTCTATTCAGAATCTTATTAAGCAAGGAGGATTTGCCTACGTTTGATCTGCCCGAAAAAACAATTTCGGGTTTAACCGAGGGTTTTAATTGTTTGACAGTACCAAAGGAACTATCATATACCGCCGATTCAAATTTCATTTGACTTCCTCCTTTTATGAATAGTTAGATATGGGAGTACCCCTATCTGCAGGGATATCTGCAATAATCTCTTGACCTTTGTTATTTTGATTATTCTCTTTTCTTAAATAGTCATCATTTGCAAAAACGTGGGGCAAGATTTCTTCTACCTTTTCTATCGCTACAAATTGAAGGGCATCCTTTACAACGTCATCAATTTCGCTAAGGTCGGGGAGATTATCCAAAGGTATAATAACCTTTTCTACACCCGACTTATATGCCGCCATAGTTTTTTCTTTAAGTCCACCGATTTGAAGCACTCTACCGAGTAAAGTAACCTCACCCGTCATAGCAACAGTACGTTTTATGGGAGTGCCTGTAAGGGCGGAGAGAATACATACGGTCATTGCAGTACCTGCCGAGGGACCATCCTTTGGGACTGCACCTTCGGTGGCATTGATATGTATATCGGTGTTCTTATAAAATTCTTTATCCACGTTAAATATATCGGATTTTGAACGGATATAACTTACCGCCGACTGTGCCGACTCCTTCATAACATCACCAAGGGAACCGGTAAGGATTATCTTTCCGCTACCCGGGAAGGTTAAGGTTTCGATTTGAAGTATTTCTCCTCCGACCTGAGTCCAGGCAAGTCCGTTTACAAGTCCTACCTCGTCATTCTTAGCGATTTTTTCGGATTTGTATCGTTTAACACCTAAATATTTTTCAATATTCTTTTCGGTGATGGTTACCTTTTTGGCACCGCTTACTATATCTTTTGCCGCTTTTCTTGAGAGGGTTGCCAACTTTCTTTCTAAATTACGCACACCCGCTTCTCTTGTGTAAAAATCAATGATACTGTAGATTGCGGTATCATTAACCTTGCACACGCTTGGGGTAAGAGAATGCTTTTTTAGTTGTTTTGTAAGGAGATGTCTTTTGGCAATTTGGAATTTTTCTTCTCTTGTATATCCCGTAAGGTCTATAACCTCCATACGGTCAAGAAGTGCCGAAGGAATAGTATCCAAAGAGTTTGCAGTAAGGACAAAAAGCACATCTGACAAATCGAAGGGAATTTCTAAGTAATGGTCGTGGAATTCAACATTTTGTTCGGGGTCAAGTGCTTCAAGAAGTGCCGATGAAGGGTCCCCCTTAAAATCGGAGCCGAGTTTATCTATTTCATCCATCAAAATAAGGGGATTTTGACTTTTTGAACGCTTAACGGCATCCATTATTCTACCGGGCATAGCACCAATATATGTACGTCTATGGCCTCGAATTTCTGCCTCATCACGAACACCGCCAAGGGAAATTCTAACGTACTTTCTACCCAAGCATTCGGCTATAGAACGGGCAATAGAGGTTTTACCCACACCAGGAGGTCCAACAAGGCATATTATCTGACCTCTTAAATCGGGGGAAAGTGCCTTAACAGCCAGAAGTTCGATAATACGTTCCTTGACTTTTTTTAATCCATAGTGGTCTTTATCAAGAATCTTTTCTGCTTTGGCTATATCCTTTTTATCCTTGGTTTTAACACCAAATGGGAGTTCAACACAGGTATCGAGATAATTTCTCACCACCGTTGCCTCGTGGGAACCGCTGGGCATTTTGGAAAGTCGGGAAACCTCTTTAAGAAGTTTTTCTTTTACCTCTTCGGTAGTTTTTAGTTTACTAATTTTATCGTGATAGACCTGTGCTTCCTCTTTAGGATTATCATCCTCTCCAAGTTCTTCGGAAAGAACGTGAAGTTGTTCACGGATATAGTATTCTCTTTGATTTTTATCGATAGAACTTTGCACCTTTTGTTGAATTTCCATCTCAAGTTTCAAAAGGTTAAGTTCATTTTTAAGCATTACAGCAACTAAACGGGTTCTTTTAGCAAGGGATATTTCTTCAAGCACACTTTGCTTTTTATCTATGGAGAAGTTGACGTATCCTGCAACGAAGTCGCAAAGACGGGATACGTTTTCTTCGGTCATAACCGATACGGCAATATCATCGGGGAATTTATGATTGATATGGCAATATTCACCAAAAGTATCCTTTATAACCCTTGACATGGCGATAGTCTTTGAGGTTACGCTGTTGTTGTCTCTATTTTCTCTATGGGGTTCAACATCAACGAGAAGATAGGGTTCGCTGCCTACGAGGTTTACCGCTTTTGCACGATATAATCCCTCTACAACTACCCTTGCACCTTCATCCTTCATACGAATAATTTGCTTAATTACGGCAACGCAACCAACCGAATACACTCTATCGTAATCGGGCATTTCGTCTATTATATTTTTTTGAGCCGCAAGGAAAACCCTACGGTTGTTTTTCATAGCATCCTCAATGGCGCTTATGGATTTGGCTCTACCCACATCGAAATGAAGTTTCATTCCGGGAAAAACAACCAATCCTCTAAGGGCTACGAGGGGAATTCTGACGAGATTATTTTCTAAACTCAAAACAGTAGTTTCCTTTCCTGTTTTAGGATTTCTTAATTATGGTGGGATTTTCACCCTTTTCTACATATTTGCGGGTAATGATAATCTTTTCGATTTCACTATCTGCCGGTGTTTCAAACATAAGTTTTGTAAGAATATCTTCCATAATGGAACGAATACCACGGGCACCTGTGTTTCGCTCGGCAGTTTTTTCTGCAATGGCAATAAGGGCATCATCTTCAAATTCAAGTTCTACCCCATCCATTTTAAAGAGGGTTTTGTACTGTGCAACAACCGAGTTTTTAGGTTCGGTCATTACCTTTACCAGGGCATCTTTATCAAGGGGTTGAAGGGATGCAATTACGGGAAGACGTCCAACAATTTCGGGGATAAGTCCGAATTTTACAAGGTCATGATGTGTTACGTGCTGAAGTTGCTTTTCGGCAGAGGAATTTTCTTTGGTATTAATTTCGTTATCGAAACCTAAAGCACCGCCTCCGCGACGCTTGGCAATTACGTTTTCAAGGCCGTCAAAAGCACCTGCGCAAATAAACAAAATATTGCTTGTATCTATTTGAATAAACTCCTGTTGGGGGTGTTTTCTGCCACCTTGAGGGGGAACGTTGGATACCGTTCCTTCAAGAATTTTAAGAAGGGCTTGTTGAACACCCTCACCGCTTACGTCGCGGGTGATGGAGGGATTTTCTGATTTACGGGCGATTTTATCTATTTCATCAACATAGATAATACCTCTTTGGGCTGCTTCAATATTATAATCAGCCGCTTGGATAAGACGAAGAAGGATATTTTCTACGTCTTCACCTACGTATCCTGCCTCGGTCATAGTGGTAGCATCGGTTATAGCAAATGGTACGTTAAGGATTCTTGCTAAAGTTTGAGCAAGAAGGGTTTTACCTACGCCTGTGGGACCTAAAAGAAGGATGTTACTCTTTGAAAGTTCAACGTCATTTTCATCGGTCGATTCAAAATTTATTCTTTTATAGTGATTATAAACCGCAACCGAAAGGGCAATTTTTGCATCATCCTGACCAATGACGTATCGGTCAAGCATTTCCTTAATTTCGGTGGGTTTTAATAAGGATTCGGGTTCCGCTGTATTTTTGTTTTTGCGGGACTTTTTGGAGGTAGCAGGATCTTTATCATCCATTGTATCAACACAAAGACGGACACATTCATCACAAATGTAGGCACCGCTTCTGCCAAACATTACCTTTACTCTTTCTTGGGGGAGTCCGCAAAATGAACAACGAACTTGCTTTTCTCTGGAATCACCGGACATAATTTTTCTCCGTTTCTCGACTAAATTCGGTAAAATGGTTCAAAAGGGCTGTTGTATCACCATAATAATACAACAGCCCAAATTGATTTATCTGTGTTCGATAACCTTATCGATAAGACCGTATTCAAGTGCTTGATTTGCGGTCATAAAGTTATCTCTTTCGGTATCCCTCTCGATAATCTCAAGGGGCTGACCGGTTCTTTCGGAAAGAATTCGGTTCAAATTGCTGCGAGTACGCTTAATGTGGTCGGCGGCAATAATGATCTCGGTTGCCTGACCTTGAGCTCCTCCCAAAGGTTGATGTATCATAATTTCGCTGTTGGGGAGTGCAAGACGTTTACCCTTAGCACCCGCAGCAAGAAGGAATGCACCCATACTTGCAGCCATACCCATACAAATAGTGGATACATCACATTTGATGTATTGCATAGTGTCGTAAATTGCCATACCTGCCGATACAGAACCACCGGGGGAATTGATATAAAGACAAATATCTTTTTCTGCATCTTTACCCTCAAGGAACAAAAGTTGTGCAATAACAACGCTTGCGGAGGCATCGTTTACCTCACCTGAAAGTACAATGATACGATCATCTAAAAGACGGGAGAAGATATCGTAGGAACGTTCTCCTTTTGCAGTTTGTTCAACAACATAGGGGACAAAGCTCATGGTATTAACCACCTTTAATTAAAATTATTCTGCAGATTCTTCTTTAACTTCCTCTGCCTTTTTAGTAGTGGTTTTCTTTGCGGTAGAGGTAGTCTTCTTTGCAGTGGTAGAAGATTTGGTTGCAGTGGATTTAGTAGTTGTAGTTTTCTTAGCAGCGGGTTTCTTTTCGGTAGCTTCGCCTTCTTCTGCTACTTTTTCATCAGTTGCTTTTTTGGTGGTAGTTTTCTTTGCGGTAGAAGTGGTTTTCTTGGCTGCGGGTTTCTTTGCAGGTTTCTTTTCTTCTACTGCATCGGTAACTACCAACTTGGTTTTCATCAAATCGTATGCCTTTTTGTTAACGATATCGTCAACGATTTGATTTTCGGGGAATGCTGCCTTTACGCGGTCAACGTCAACTGCATAAGCTTTTGCAAGTTCATCGTATTTTGCTTCGATTTCTTCAGCAGATGCTTCGAGTTTTTCAACCTTTGCAATCTCTTTAAGTGCGAGATAGCTCTTGGTTTGCATGGTTGCTTTTTCACGGAAGGAATCACGGAACTGAGCCATATCTTGACCGATTATAGAAAGGTAGGTCTTAAGATCCATACCTTGCCAACGGTAAGCAAGCATTTGTTCGAAATCAACAATTTCACCGTTAATGCGTTCTTCAATGAGGCATTCGGGAATTTCAGCGGTGATACCCTCTGCAAGATAGGTAAGCCATTGATTATCTACATCAGAATCGGCTTGGCTGTTTTTTGCTTCGAGAATCTTTTCACCAATGTTCTTTTTGAATTCTTCAATGGTATCAAATTCACTGACATCCTTTGCAAATTCATCATCTGCTTCGGGAAGTTCTTTGCCTTTAAGTTCGATAACCTTTACCTTGAAGGTTGCGGCCTTGCCGGAAAGAGCTTCTGAATGATATTCTTCGGGGAAGGTTACGTTAACGTCAAACTCATCACCGGTATTATGCCCAACAATTTGGTCTTCAAAACCGGGAATAAATTGACCTGAACCAAGTTCGAGGGGATGTGCTTCACCTTTACCGCCTTCGAATGCTACGCCGTCAACAAAACCTTCATAGTCGATAACTGCGGTATCACCAAGCTGTGCTGCACGATCTTCAACTGCGATAATACGAGCATTTCTTTCTCTTAAAGCATTGATTTCTGCTTCAATTTCTTCGTCTTTAAGTTCAACAACGGGACGTTTTACTTCGATTGCACTGTAATCGGGAAGGGTTACTTCGGGCATTACGGTAACGGTAATGTTAAGAACAACACCGTTTTCTCTATCCATAGAAACGAGCTCGTAATCTACCTTTTGTTCGGCAAGTTCGAGACCGGATTCTTTGATAGCGGATTCTACTGCATCGGGATAAACTTCGGCAAGTGCATCTTCAAAGAAGATTTCATCGCCATACATTTTGTAAACCATGCTTTTGGGTGCTTTACCCTTACGGAAACCGGGAATAGCAATCTTCTTCATTCCTGCGATTTCTGCTTTTGCTAATGCTTTGCCAAATTCATCAGCTTCGATTTGGACTTCTAAAACATAGCGATTTGTTTCTTTTTTCTCTGTGGATTTTAAACTCATTGAAAATTCCTCCAAATGTCTTTTAAGACCTTTTTATACAATAAAATAATATAACACAAACGAAAAAAAATATCTACTAATTTTTTAATTTTTTTCCATTATTTTTAACTTTTTTTATTTTTTTATAAAAATAGGGGTGAAATCATTGAAATCTGAAGAGATTAGGGTGAATTTTGCACCATCTTTTTCGCCTCTAAAGGCGTTATGAGCACCTGAACCGTGGATATGTCCATAGTAAATGCTCTCAATTTCGTGTCGGTTAAGCACTTCCATTATCTCATCACACTGTTGATCACCGTAAAGCGGTGGATAATGAAGGAAAACTGCGATTTCGGTAAAGCCCTCATTTTTTGCCATTTTAATAGACGTATCAAGGCGTCCTGCCTCACGATTAAGTATCTTCTTATCCCCTGCTCCATCTTCAAAAAACCAACCACGGGTACCGCATATTGCCGTATCGTTATATGAATAAAAATTGTTATGCAAAATCTTAATTTTGTCAAAATTTTGCTCTTCAAAATATTTATTCATTTTTGTAACTGTATCCCACCAAAGGTCATGATTGCCTTTAAGGATAATTTTGTTTCCGTTAAGTTCGTTATTGAGAAAATTCAGATCATCAAAGGTTTTATCAAGTTTCATTGCCCAGGATAAATCTCCGGCAATTACAACGGTATCTTCCTCCTCGACAACTGCATTCCAATTCTTTTTCAAACGATAAGTGTAATCCTGCCATCCTCTGAACACCTCCATAGTTTTTTCGGGTTCACCGATGGATAAATGCAAATCTGATATTGCATATAAACTCAAGAAAATACACCTCCGTAAAATGAATAAATTTTAGCACAAAGGGGACAATATAAATGTCCCCTATATTTTTTAGAAAGGTTTGAATTTTTATGAACGAAAAAACAAATTATCAACACCAAAATCACATTAACTGTACGGTTGAAAACTGTGTTTATCATTCAGGACAACACACCTGCACTGCAAAGACCGTAGACGTTGGTCCTCAATCTGCTTGTTGTTGTCAGGATACCGTTTGCGCTACCTTCAAAAAGGCGGATATTAGATAAAATCTAATAAAATTAGTTAATTCCAAGGAACTTAAGGACTGTGTTCGGCATATCCTCTTTTTCTACACTGTTGGTGAAGCGGATATCAGCGGCTTTAAGTTCCTTTATTTGTGCGGGAACGGTGGTATTTGTTGCATTAGATAAGGTATCGGCAATTACAAATTCATCGGTTTCGGTTACATCTCCACCGGTTACTGCTTCTAAAACGCCACGGCAGAATTTATAAGGGTTAGCGGTAGATGCAATTACTGATACGGTGTTATCCCCTGTTTTTTCTACATATTTTTCATATACATTGAGAGCAACTGCGGTATGAGGATCGGCAAGATATCCAAACTTATCGAATACCTTTTTGATGGTTTCTTTTGTTTCGATATCATCACAACAACCCGCACAAAAATGTTCACCAAGTTTTGTTTTTGTTTCTTCATCAATGGTATATACACCGTTGTCAGACAGTTCCTTCATCCAACCCTTTACTCTGTCATCACCATCGGTTAAATCAAAGAGAAGACGTTCGAGGTTACTGGAAATGAGGATATCCATAGAGTGTGAAAGGGTGGTAAAGAAGGGACGGTTACGGTTATATTCACCGG
>JAFVID010000083.1 GCA_017474205.1 Clostridia bacterium
ATCATCATTCTCACAGCAGTTCAAAGGAAAAAGAAAAAAATAAATTCAAGCGTTTCAAAAGATGGGTAAATAAGTTGATGGCCAACAAACCTTTGAGAATAGTTAGTAACGTATTGATCGTTCTAATAGTTCTCGCTTTGATTGTTTCGGTTTGGGTAAATAGGAATCATATTTTAGGCCGTTATGGCAAGGATGATTCTTCAAACGTAATATATTCCAATAACCTTTCTGTATCGGTTCCATACTATTGGGAAGAAATGATTAAGACCAAAAGTGAAAAGGTCAAATTATTACAAATAGCAGGCGGTAAAGATAGCGTATCCTTCGTTTGGGCCAGTGATCCTCATATTCCCGATGAAACCAGCGCTAAAACCACCGATCTTGGAAAACTTATGGCTTCTATTATGGAAGAATGCAACATCCCCTTCTCACTTATTACGGGTGATATAGGCACAAGAGAATCTCAACCAAAAAAAGAGGATTATTTAAGAATGCAAGCTATGATTCCTGAACATCTTGCACCTCTTTGGGGAAGTGAAAAACTTCTTGTTGCATTAGGTAACCATGACGGTTGTTACGGCGATGCAAGAGGATTTTATAAAATGCAGTATTCTCCCGAAGAAATGTGGCAATTTTATTTTGCGAATCAAGCACTTGACTCTCGCAGAGTATTTTCCGATGACGGATCTTATTTCTATGTAGATAACGTTGCACAAAAAACAAGATTTATCATTTTGAATTCACAGTATGGCGGAAAATATTCAACCGATGCAAACGGTTGGGCTACCAATGACCGTTTTTCAGAATCCTGTTATGGTCAAGAGCAACTTAATTGGTTGGCAAACGTTGCCCTTAATATGCCAGAGGGATACGGTGCTGTTATTGCATCCCACGTTCCTCCCAGAATCTTAGAAAGCAATCAAACCAGTCCCTATACTAAAGATAGTGCTCAATTGCGCGGTATTATTGATGCCTATAACAATAAAACAACCTTCCAAGGAACACATACCAGTAAAACCGTTCCCTGGAGTAACAGTGTTGTGAACGTTGATTTCACCGGTGCAAAAGGTGAAGTTATAGCGATGTTTGTTGGTCACATTCACCAAGATACAGTTGATACTAAAACAATGTCCTGTCCCATTATTACTATTATCCCTGCTGGTGAAGAGATCGAAGGCGACGAAAAGGCAGATAGAAAATTTGGTACAGATAAAGAAACCAATTTTGACGTTGTAACCATAAACAGAAAAACAAGAACCATTAACCTCACCCGAGTCGGTTGGGGCGCAGATAGAGTAATAAATTACTAATTGTAGTTTTGTGTAATTGAGGAAAGGCAGGAAAGTATAATGTCTCTTTTTAAAGATAAAACTTTACTTATTACCGGTGGTACCGGTTCATTTGGCAATGCCGTATTAAACAGATTTTTGAACACCGATATTGGTGAAATCAGAATTTTCTCCCGCGATGAGAAAAAACAAGACGATATGCGTCACGAATTCCACGCAAGAATGCCCGAAGTTGCCGATAAAATCAAGTTTTACATTGGCGACGTTCGTGATATTCAATCGGTACGCAATGCAATGCACGGTGTAGATTATATCTTTCACGCAGCAGCATTAAAGCAAGTTCCCTCTTGCGAATTTTTCCCCATTGAAGCTGTAAAAACCAACGTATTGGGAACCGAAAACGTATTGACCGCCGCTATTGACGCAGGGGTTAAAAACGTTGTTTGTCTTTCCACCGATAAAGCCGCATATCCCGTTAACGCTATGGGTACTTCAAAGGCAATGATGGAAAAGGTTGTTGTAGCAAAATCAAGAACGGTTGATCCCGAAAAGACCAAGATTTGTTGCACCCGTTACGGCAACGTTATGTGTAGCCGTGGCTCGGTTATTCCCCTTTGGATTGAACAAATAAGAAACGGAAATCCCATCACCATTACCGATGGCACCATGACCCGCTTCATTATGTCCCTTGACGAAGCAGTTGACCTCGTTTTGTTTGCATTTGAAAATGGCGAAAGTGGCGATATCCTCGTTCAAAAAGCCCCCGCTTGTACCATTCAAACCCAAGCAGAAGCGGTTTGCGAACTTTTTGGTGGCAATAAGGATGAAATCAAGGTTATTGGTATTCGTCACGGTGAAAAAATGTACGAAACCCTTCTTACCAACGAAGAATGTGCAAATGCTATTGATATGGGTGACTTCTATCGCGTTCCCTGTGATAAGAGAGGTCTTAACTACGATAAATACTTCAACACAGGCGATGTTGAGCGTAATACTATTACCGAACTTAACTCCAACAATACAAAACTCTTATCCGTTGAAGAAACCAAGGCGAAAATAGCAAGTCTTGATTATATTAAAGAAGAACTTGCAAAGGAAGTAAAATAATGAATATACTTGTAACCGGCGCAAAGGGTTTTGTTGGTAAAAATCTTTGTGCATCCTTAAAAAACATTCGTGATGGTAAGGATAAAACCCATCCCGAACTTAACATTGAAAATATCTTTGAATATGATATCGATACCGATCCCGCACTTCTTGACGGATATTGCGAGAAAGCAGATTTTGTATTTAATCTTGCAGGGGTAAACCGTCCTCAAAACGTGGATGAGTTTATGGAGGGGAATTTTGGATTTGCGTCCACCCTTCTTGACCTTCTCAAAAAGCACAAAAATAATTGCCCCGTAATGAACAGTTCCTCTATTCAGGCGGAACTGGATAACGATTACGGTAAGAGCAAAAAAGCAGGGGAGAACTTGCTTTTTGATTACTCAAAAGAAACGGGAGCAAAGGTACTCGTTTATCGTTTCCCCAATCTTTTTGGTAAATGGTGCAGACCTAACTATAATTCTGCAGTGGCAACATTTTGCAATAATATTGCTAACGACCTTCCTATTACGGTCAATAGCCGAGATATTGTTCTTACCCTCGTTTATATTGACGATTTAGTTGATGAAATGATTTTGGCCCTTTCGGGAAATGAACATAGAGAAGGGGATTTTTGTTTTGTTCCCACAACCCATAAGGTGTCTTTAGGTGAGATTGTAGATTTGCTCGAAACCTTCCATTCTCAACCCAGCACCCTTGTAATGCCCGAAATTCCCAACGATAGTTTTGCAAAGAAACTTTATAGCACATATCTTTCCTATTTGCCCTACGAAAAGGCATCCTTCCCCCTTAAAATGAATTGTGATGACAGAGGTTCTTTTACCGAACTTATGAAAACCGCAAACTGCGGTCAATTCTCGGTTAACATATCTAAACCCGGCATCACAAAGGGTCAACATTGGCATCATACCAAGTGGGAATTCTTTATTGTTGTGGCAGGTAAAGGACTTATTCAACAAAGAAAAATCGGTACCGACGAGGTGCTTAACTTTGAGGTGAGCGGAGATAAAATCGAAGCAATACATATGCTTCCCGGTTATACTCACAACATCATAAATTTAAGCGATACCGAAAATCTCGTTACGGTTATGTGGGCAAACGAACAGTTTGACCCCAATCATCCCGACACATTTTTTGAGATAGTGGAGGAATAGTTATGGCTATTAAAACCGACTACAGTAATGTTAAATTCCAAGATAACGGCAAATTAAAACTTCTTATAATCGTGGGTACCCGCCCTGAGATTATCCGTTTGTCTGCCGTTATATCTAAATGCCGTAAATATTTTGATTGCATTTTGGCACATACAGGTCAGAATTATGACTATAATCTTAACGGAGTATTTTTCCGTGACCTTAAACTTGCCGACCCCGAAGTATATATGGATGCAGTAGGGGATGACCTTGGTGCAACCGTTGGTAACATTATCAACTGTTCATACAAACTTATGAACCAAATCAAACCCGACGCTTTGCTCATTTTGGGAGATACCAACTCCTGTCTTTCGGCAATCCCCGCAAAACGTTTGCACATTCCTATTTTCCACATGGAAGCAGGTAACCGTTGTAAGGATGAATGTTTGCCCGAAGAAACCAACCGTCGAATTGTTGATATTATTTCGGATGTTAACTTGGCATATTCCGAACACGCCCGTAGATACCTTGCAGACTGTGGACTTCCTAAAGAACGCACCTACGTTACCGGTTCACCCATGGCAGAGGTTTTGGAAAAGAATTTTGAAGAAATTCAAAAGAGTGATATCCTTTCTAAATTGGGTCTAGAGGAGAAAAAATACATTCTTCTTTCGGCACATCGTGAAGAAAATATCGATACCGAAAAGAACTTTATCTCTCTCTTTACCGCAATAAACAAAATGGCAGAAAAATATGATATGCCTGTTTTGTATTCTTGTCATCCCCGTTCCAAAAAACGTCTTGCCGAGAGCGGATTTAAACTTGACAGCAGGGTAGTTATGCACGAACCCCTGGGATTCCACGATTATAATAAACTTCAAATGAATGCCTTTGCGGTTGTATCCGATAGCGGTACGCTTCCCGAAGAATCAAGTTTCTTCCTTTCTAAGGGTAATCCTATTGCGGCGGTATGTATTCGTACTTCCACCGAACGCCCCGAAGCACTCGATAAGGCATGCTTTATTCTTGCGGGTATTGATGAAAAATCCCTTCTCAATGCGGTGGAAATCGCAGTGGATATGGTTAAAAACAACGACAACGGTATCCCCGTACCCGATTACGTTGATGAAAACGTTTCCGATAAGGTCGTAAAGATTATTCAATCCTATACCGGAGTGGTTGATAAAATGGTATGGCGTAAATTTTAATTGCCTTACCGAATCGTTAAAATAGTCAAAAACCGCAGTGCTGTAAGGGTATTGCGGTTTTGAGATATATAAGGTTTTTGCAAAAAACACTTGACACGACTTGACAATTGTGTTAAAATACTTGAGCCGCTTGTAGAAGGTGGAGTTTTGTCATCCCTAAATTTAAGATTTTGGGAGGACGTAAAATTCTGATAAGTTGGGTTTGTAATCCACACCTTAAGGGTTTAATCCGGCCCCGCAGCGAGTCTATTATTTAGGAGAAAAAGAATATGTACGCAATTATCCAAACCGGCGGTAAGCAGTATATGGTATCCAATGGCGACACCATCTATATTGAAAAGCTTAACGCTGAAGCAGAAGAAATCGTCAAATTTGACAAGGTTGTTGCCTTTTCCGATGGAGAAAATCTTTCCGTTGGTACTCCCTACCTCGATGTAGAGGTTGAAGGCAAGGTAATCAAAAACGGTAAACAAAAGAAGATCACCGTTTTCACCTACAAACCCAAGAAGAACGAAAAACGTAAGATGGGTCATCGTCAACCCTATACCAAGGTTCAAATCGTTAACATCAACGGCGAAAAATTTGAAGCCGCTACCGAAGAATAATTATGATAACAGCGGTGTTCTCAAAGGTCGGTAACGAAACAATCGGTTTTGACATTAAAGGACACAGCGGTTACGCTCAGGCGGGTCAAGATATTGTCTGTGCAGCTGTTTCATCGGCAGCATATTTTACCGCAAATCTTTTAGAAAAAATGGGTGCCGAGTTAATTACGTCGGTAGAGGATGGCAAAATGATCGTAAAGGTCAAAAATCCCACCTCAGAAACATCCCTTGTTCTCTCGCATTTTGAGGATCATCTGAAAGAGTTAAAAGGTCAATATCCAAAATATATTCGTACCGCCGAAATCAAAATTAAAGCAGGAGGAAAAATGTAATGCTTACCTTAAACATTCAATTATTCGCCCATAAAAAGGGTGTTGGTTCTACCAAGAACGGCCGTGATTCCGAATCCAAACGTCTTGGACTTAAAAAGGCAGACGGTCAACACGTTCTCGCCGGCAACATTCTCATTCGTCAACGCGGAACTCACATTCATCCCGGTAACAATGTAGGTCGCGGTTCTGATGATACCCTCTTTGCCCTTATTGATGGTAAAGTAAAATTCGAAAAATTCGGCCACGACCGCAAACGCGTTAGTGTTTACGCCGACTAATTCATTTGTCTAAATGTGGGCTGTTTCAACGAAACAGCCCTATTTTTTTAGGTAACAAAAGGTAACCCTAACCTACCTTAAAGCGATCTATTTTGGCGCTTTTCACCTAATTTTTTCTTGCAATGCACAAAGCATTGCTGCATAAAAATTTTGCAAAAATCACTCAAAATATTTTCGCTTTGAAGAAATACGGTTCGGATTACTTTTATTACCTAAAGATTTTCTTCGTATGATGTATAATATTATAGCAAAATTCTATATAAATTTGTCAGTTGTACTAAAATAGAGAAAGAGGTGGAGAGAATGGCACTGTTTAGACCCTTTATGATGAAAAACAGAATAACCGACCTTACCCCCAATGAACTTAAAAGCTTGGGGATAAAAGGTCTGCTTCTCGATGTGGATAACACCCTTGCTCTCCATTTTGACAAACAACCTCTGGAGGGTGTAGAGCAGTGGATATCTGCTATGAAGGATGCAGGAATACTGCTCACAATAGTATCCAACGCTCCCAAATATAGGGTGAAACCCTTTGCCAACAGTTTAGGATTATCCTTCCGTTACACCTGTCTTAAACCCTTACCCTTCAAACTTAAAAGGGCATTAAAGGAGATTGGATTAAGAAGACAAGAGGTTTTTCTTTGCGGAGATCAACTTTTCACCGATATGCTTTGTGCCCATTTATCGGGAGTAAAAGGGCTTCTTGTAACTCCTGTGGAATGTGAAGATAAATGGCATTTCAAACTACGTCGATTTTTAGAAAAACCATTACTCAAGGGATATAAAAAGGGTGGTAAAGTAAAATGAGTGTTGCAATGTTTGGCCCTGCGGGGAATTCTATAAGTTTTACAAGTATGGGATATAAATCAAGTCTTCAGGTGCCTGAATATCTTGATAAAATGGGACTTGACTGTTTTGAATATCAATGCGG
>JAFVID010000009.1 GCA_017474205.1 Clostridia bacterium
CCCGCATATGGTACTACTCACGGCGATTATTTTTACGGTGAGATACCCTGCACTAGGAAGATGACACTCCGAGAAATAGGCGGCGAATACGAAAAAGAAACCGGTAGCGTAATCATTGAAACTTTGAAAGACAAATCTGCCGATGATATTCCCGCGGTTTTGGTTCACTCCCATGGACCGTTTGTATGGGGAATGGACGCTGATAATGCTGTGCATAATGCCGTTGTATTGGAAGAATTGGCCTTTATGGCATATCAAACCGAAATCTTAAATCCAAACGTCAAAATGATGCAACAGGAACTGTTGGATAAACACTATCTGCGAAAACACGGCAAAAACGCTTATTACGGACAAAAATAAATTTGAAGCTATTTATTGTTAGCGGATTTGTAATAAAATGTTGTTACTATCCTTGTTGTTATGGTAATTGCCTATAATTTTTTGTTGGTCCTATATTGACACACTAGTGTCGGGTAGTCCAATTTTACAAAACGGGAAGCTCGTTGGCGCACTAACCCACGTGCTTGTAGATGACAGCAAAACGGGGTACGGCATTTATGCCGAGAATATGTTGGATACCGCCCAAAATGTAGGGACCGGCGTCCTCGACGGTCTGCAAGATAAAGAATTAAAACAAGCGTCGTAAAAATTCACAATTCTGGGTGTATAATGTATAATTAAGGTGTGCCTTTGGCACGGATTAAAAAAGAAAACCCTCAAGTCAGTTTTGACTTAAGGGTTTTCTTTTTTTATTTATACACTTTTAGCCAATCTATCATAAGTGTTTTTGGAAGAAGTGCGTCTTCTACTTCACCAAATCGTGCGCCACTGCCTTTAGGTCCAATATAACATGTATAAAGTACAAATGCAGGGAATACATCCTCAACAGGAGCAATGTTTTGGTTATCTCTTGCAAGTTCACCGTTTACATAGTAATAGATACCGTATTCATTCCACACACAAGCAAACTCTTGATAATCTTCATATTTAAAGCCCGGTATGGTATAGAAATTATCAAGTGAACTCTTGGTAATGCCCTGTGTTGCACGGTCCCAGTTAGGTTCCCAATAATGCTCGGTGTGAGCAGAACCCAAGGTATCAGCATCATGGAAAACTTCCATGATGTCTATTTCACTACAACCGTGGAACTCATCACCTGTATCGGTGCGCTTAAAGAAATAATCTTCCTGATATCTGCCGTCGGGAACAAGCCAAAATGCTGAGAAGATACCCTTTGGCGCTTCGGGTAATTTCATACGGGTGGCAAAGCAACCGTATTTTTGTGAAAATTTACCACGTGTATCAACCCCCGCATCAGAGTAGTAGCACTCTTTGCCGTTGCGTATGGTGGGTGTTTCGTGCTTTTTAAAATCAAGGCAGAGATGATTATCTCGAACGTAGTTGTCAAGCGGTTCGGTAAATGCCATGTCAACCTTTGCGCCGGCAGAGCGAGCATTCCACAAATCTTTATTATATGTTTCAAAATTATCTTCTAGCGTTAGTTCGTACTTACGCATCTTGATTTTAAGTGTTGCGGTATAGTCAGGATCCTGTGCACAGAAAAGCGAAACTGTAAGCCAACCACCTAATTTTCTTACTCTATCAGGAATAAGAATTTCGTCAGCTTTAAAGTAAACCTCGGGGTTGTCGGCCTGTATGCCGCATCCACGTGGACTTATTTGTTCACCTTTAAAAATTATATGATAGTTGTATTTAAGGGTAAATCCCGGAACACCGGGGTGGTATTTGTCAAGGTGAATCATAAAATCAGTAC
>JAFVID010000084.1 GCA_017474205.1 Clostridia bacterium
GTCTTACCCCCAACCCACTTAACGAATGGCTTTGCTATTATAGTTTTCATACTTTTGCAAAGGTAAAAAATTTACATCTATCAACCAAAGATAAATTGTGATTTTCAACAGTTGTTATTTATTATTCCTTTTAATTAAATTAAATAAATTATAAATATATAAATCTAAACAACAACAATAATAGCTGTTGAAACTGTTGATATCTTTTTTCGGAAAAAAGTTACTAACCTTCGTTTTTGAAAAATTTTATAAACCTCTGCGCCAACACCCTGATAGAGCCTATTTCTCCCCCACTTTTCAACAAATGTTTATAATTGGTTTTAACAAATTAACACTATTATTTTTGAACATTTTTAATTAAAATAATTCAAATAAAAATAGTAACAATTTTTAATAAGTCGGGGGTTTTGTTGAAAGCGCAAAAGTTATTACAACTTATCAAAAGTTTTCCACCCCTTATCAACACATTTCCTACATCTTATCAACAACTTTTCTCGCCACTTGTTGATAGACCTCCGCCACCTGCGGAACAGTGTTTACTGCCGGCACTCCATCGTCTGCACCTTGCATAATGTCTTGAATTATAGGCACTTCGCCCAATAAATCAACACCTACCTCCTCAGCATAACGCTTTGCTCCACCTTTGCCGAAGATGTAGTAACGATTGTTCGGCAACTCCGCCGGTGTAAACCACGCCATATTCTCTACAACACCCAAAACCGGTATGTTTACATTTGGATTTCGGAACATCTCCACACCACGAACTACATCTGCCACAGCCACTTGCTGAGGAGTCGAAACAATAATCGCTCCGCCAATGCTGAGTTCGTTAATTATTGACAAATGTATGTCGCCTGTACCCGGAGGAAGGTCAATTAGTAAAAAATCTAAATTTCCCCACTCGGTTTGGTGGATAAGTTGGCGCAAAGCGCTGTTTGCCATCGTTCCACGCCACAACAATGCATCGGTCTTGCGGATAAACATCGCTATCGAAATCAGCTTTATTCCTCCCACCTCGGCAGGTACGATATAGTCGCGACCGTCAATCTGCTTTGCATCGGGCAAATAATCCTCCACACCGAACATCTTCGACTGCGAAGGGCCGTAGATATCGGCATCGAGAACACCGACTTTGTAACCCTCCTTTGCCAACGCTACGGCGAGGTTTGCGGTAACGGTTGATTTACCCACTCCACCCTTGCCCGAAGCAACGGCTACAATGTGTTTGATATTTGCGGTGGTCGAGAAGTTGTGCATCTCCTCGATAGCGGCATTTTTGGCTGCTCGCTCGGCACTCTTCTCGCCCTCTTTCACTACGACAACTACCTTGTAGTCGGGGTAAGCCGCAGCGATGGTCTGCTCTACTCGGCTCTTGATTTTTACGGCAAACGGGTCACGCGCCTTGCGGAAGATAAGCGACACAACTACCTTCTCCCCCTCAATCTCGGCACCCTCAAAAATGCCCGCCGTTACAATATCCTGCTCCAATTCGGGATGAAAAACACCGTGAAGAAGCTCTTTTATGCGATTTCTCATAATTTTCAGCTATTAGTCATTGGCTTTTTATTATATCGTCATTCCGAAGGAGCGTAGCGACTGTGGGAATCTCCCTTATTGATATTAAAGAAAAAGCGGGAGATTGCCACGAGCCTAACGGCTCTCGCAATGACAGATTGTTTTCCTACTGCAAATTTAGCAAAAAAAGATAAAA
>JAFVID010000010.1 GCA_017474205.1 Clostridia bacterium
CATATTGTTCGTTGCTTGAACGGGAGGGAATGGTTAATTTTATTTGATTAAATGGCTTTTTCACGACTTTTAATTCCTTTCTCAATAACGGCAAGACGGTCAAGTCCCGCAATCTTCATCACTTTATATATGTGGGGGGAGGTGTTAATAACTTTAAGTTCTCCTCCGTAAAATTTCATTTGTCTGTATCGACCCATAACAAGACCTATCCCTGAACTGTCCATAAAGGTTACGTCTCCAAAATCCAGCGTAAGAAGGGATACGTTGTGAAGTTCCAAGGTAGCATCAATTGTTTCTCTGATTTCTCTGGCAGAGTGGTGGTCAATCTCCCCATCAAGATAGGCGGTAACGGCACCGTTACCCTCCTCAATTCTCACAGGCATATTTTTTCATCCTTTCCTTTGAAATAAAAAAATCCGTAAGACCATAATAAATGTCTTACGGATAATTTTTTAGTGTATTGTGTTGTCAAAAATCAAAACAATTTGCGAAGTTCTGATGCAAGATAAAGAGAACCGAAAATAACCGTCGGAGTGTGGGCGAATTTGTCTTCAATAAGTTTGCATAACCCGTTTGCATTGTCGCATATAATGGTGTTTTCAAATATTTTATCGGCGGTGATTTTAAGGTTTTTAGCAGATAACGCCCTTGGATTATCTGGCGTCATAAGAATAAGAGCGGAGAAGTTATCCTTTAATATTTCAAGTTCTCTTTCGTATGATTTATCGGCGAGCATACCGCAAACACCAAGCACCTTTTGTCCCTTAAAATATTTATCAAGGGATGCTTTTAATTGCATAGCCCCATCCTCGTTGTGAGCCCCGTCAATAATGATGTAGGGATTATCTCTAACAACCTCAAAACGGGCGGGATTAACCGCCATTTCAAGTCCTTTTTTTATGAATTTAGCATCAATACCGAGAACGTTTGCCACCTCAATAGCAAGGGGTACGTTCATCATTTGATATTCGCCGAGAAGTTTTAACGTGTAAACCTCACCACCATAATCAAACGTGGTGCCCGAAAGGGTTTGAGATATGATTTTAGGAGTGCCCGATGCGAGTCGCAAAGTGTTATTTTTTTCGGCACAGTGTTTTGCTATAACCGTAAGTGCCTCATCCTTTTGCAAAGGAGAGGTAACGGTGATACCATTCTCTTTAATTATACCGCACTTTTCTTCGGCAATTTTTTTAATTGTATCCCCTAAAATATCCACGTGGTCGAGGGATATAGATGCAATAACCGAGCAAAGGGGAGTGCCAATAACGTTGGTGGAATCGTATCTGCCCCCAAGTCCCGTTTCAAGCACCACCACGTCGCATTTTTTCTCTTTGAAATATAAAAATGCAACAGCGGTAATAAACTCAAACTCGGTGGGAGATTCATCGCTTTCATCAATTACCTTTTTCACCTGTTCAGCAAAATATGCAAAATCCTCTTCAGATATATATTCACCGTCAATTTGAATTCTTTCCCTGAAATCCACAATGTAGGGGGATATAAACAACCCCGTTCTTTTGCCCGATTCACGAAGAATAGAACTAACCATGGCACAAATCGAGCCCTTACCGTTAGTCCCTGCAACGTGTATAAATTTAGTATCCTTTTGCGGATCACCCAGGCGGGATAAAAGCCGGGAAACTCTTTCGAGTCCCGGCTTAATTCCGAATTTCAACAGTGAATGGGTAAATTCAAGTGCATCACTATAATTCATTGTATCCTAATTCCTGTTTTCAATATTTTTAATACTTTCTTCAAGAAGTGCCAATTTCTCATTGAGTTTTGCGGCGGCTTCTCTTTGATTATCAACGATAGCGGCAGGTGCCTTGCTTACAAACTGCTCATTGTTAAGTTTTGCATTGATACCGGCAAGAACCTTAAGGTCGTTTTCTCTTTCCTTCTTAAGACGGGCGAGTTCTGCCTCAAAGTCGATAAGTTGATCCATGGGGATATAGATGGTGGCATCGGCGGTAACAATAGATACCGCACCCTTCATATCCCATTCAGATCCTACCTCAACCTTAGATGCGGATGCAAGACGTTCAAAGAATACACCTGCATTTTTGAAAAGGTCGATTTGCTTAGTGGCGAAATAAACCTCTGCTTTTTTGGAGGGAGGAACATTCATTTCGGCACGGCGGTTACGAATGGCACGAATAGCAGCCATAATACGCTCAAAGTCGGCAGCGTCGGCAGAGAAGTCATACTTTTCATCATAAACAGGCCAACTGGATAACATAATGGTCTCACCGTCGTGAGGGAGGGTCTGCCAAATCTCTTCTGTGATGAAGGGCATAAAGGGATGGAGGAGTTTAAGGGTGTTAGACATAACGTAAACAAGCACTGCTTTGGCTTGTTCTTTGGCCTCGCCTTCACCGTTAAGACGAACCTTGCAAACCTCAATATACCAGTCGCAAAGAATGTCCCAAATGAAATCGTAAAGTTTTTGAACCGCAATACCAAGTTCAAAACTTTCAAGATTTTCGGTAACCTCTTTAACCAAATTGTTGAAGAGGGTGATAACCCATTTATCTTCAAGGGCAAGTTTTTCGGGAAGATGGGGTGCCTTTTCATCATCTCCCAAATTCATAAGAACGAAACGGGCAGCATTCCAGAGTTTGTTTGCAAAGTTGCGGGATGCCTCTGCCTTTTCGGGGAGATAACGCATATCATTACCTGGGCTGTTACCGGTAGCAAGGGTAAAGCGGAGAGCATCGGTACCGTATTTGTCGATCTCCTCAAGAGGATCAATACCGTTACCCAGGGATTTAGACATCTTTCGACCTTGAGAGTCGCGGATAATACCGTGAATAAGAATGGTGTCAAAGGGAGGTTTCTTCATATGCTCCATACCGGAGAATATCATACGGGCAACCCAGAAGAATATAATATCATAACCTGTAACAAGGGTAGATGTGGGATAGAAGAAATCAAGATCCTCGGTATTATTTGGCCAACCTAAAGTGGAGAAGGGCCAAAGGGCAGATGAGAACCAAGTGTCGAGAACGTCGGGATCTTGGGTCAAATGTTTAGATCCGCACTTGGGACAAACGGTAGGTTCTTCCCTTGCAACAATGGTTTCACCACAGTCATCGCAGTACCAAACGGGTAAACGGTGTCCCCACCATAATTGACGGGAGATACACCAGTCGCGGATATTTTCCATCCAGTGGAAATAGGTTTTATCAAATCGTTCGGGAATGAATTTGATATCTCCGTTTCTCACAACGTCGATAGCGGGTTTGGCAAGGGGTTCCATCTTTACAAACCATTGAGAAGATACCCAAGGTTCAATGGTGGTGTTACAACGGTAACATTCACCAACATTGTGTTTGTGGGGTTCAACCTTAACGAGATATCCGCCTGCTTCAAGGTCGGCAACAATTTGTTTTCTTGCTTCGTAGCGTTCTAATCCCTCGTATTTACCGCCGTTTTGGTTGATATGAGCGGTCTTATCCATTACGTTGATAATGGGAAGATTATGACGAAGACCAACCTCAAAGTCGTTGGGGTCGTGGGCAGGGGTGATTTTTACAACACCGGTACCAAATTCAGGGTCAACGTAACTGTCGGCAACAACGGGAATTTCTCTGCCAACCAAAGGAAGGGTAAGGGTTTTGCCTACAATATCTTTATATCTTTCGTCATCGGGATTAACAGCAACAGCGGTATCGCCAAGCATGGTTTCGGGACGGGTGGTGGCGAGTTCTACGTAACCGCTACCATCGGTAAGGGGATAACGAAGATGCCAGAAGTGTCCGTCTTGTTCGGAGTATTCAACCTCGGCATCAGAAATGGTGGTCTTGCAATGAGGACACCAGTTGATGATTTTTTCACCTTTATAGATAAGTCCTTTTTCATAAAGACGTACAAAAACCTCTTTAACTGCTTCGGAGCAACCCTCATCCATAGTAAAACGTTCTCTGCTCCAGTCGCAGGATGAACCAAGTTTGCGAAGCTGGGATGTAATAGTTCCACCGTATTCTTTTTTCCATTCCCAAGCACGCTCAAGGAAACCTTCTCTGCCTAAATCCTCTTTGGTAATACCTTGTTCAGCAAGGGCTTTTACGATTTTTTCCTCGGTAGCAATAGATGCGTGGTCGGTGCCGGGAAGCCAAAGGGTGCAGTAACCCTGCATACGGCGGAAACGGATAAGAATATCCTGAAGGGTGTTATCAAGAGCATGACCCATATGGAGTTTACCGGTGATGTTGGGTGGGGGCATCACGATAGTATAAGGTTTTTTAGAACGGTCAGGTTCACTGTGGAAATAACCGTTATTTTGCCAAAAATCATAAAGACGGCTTTCAACCGATTTTGGCTCATAAGTTTTTTCAAGTTGTTTTGCCATGGATTTATATCATCCTTTCAATGTGTAGATTGGAATTATATATTAAATAAATTATAACCTTTTTAAAACAAAGATAAGTCTTTGAGTTGTGTCTTTTGGAGGGTCAAAGGACATATCCTCATAAACCGCCACCTGTTCGAAACAATTTCTTTTAAAGATTTCGGATAATTGCTCCTCGGTGTATGCCCTTTCAACAAAGTTTTCGGTAGATAGGGAGTATCTTCCGTCATCATCCTGTGAAAAAATATCCAAAGATATAGAAACCTTCAATTCATCATCGCAGACACCGTTTTGCCAGACACAGTAAACCTCATCCATATCCCTTACGAAGGTAGCACCGGATAAAATCTCCCTGTGTTTATAGGGGGTGTTTACGTCAAAGATAAATAACCCACCCGGTTCAATAAAAAATTTAAGACGGTTAAATACTTTCTCAAGATTTTTAATGTCGGTTATGTGGTTTAGACAGTCAAGGGTAGATATTGCACCCTCTGCAGTGCCGTAGAGGTCAAGTTCAGATATATCCTGACAAAGAAGCAGGGGATTAAGTCCCATTTCCATCGCCTTGTTTCGTGCCTCGGTGAGCATTAAGGGGGAGTTGTCCACCCCGATAACGTCAACCCCCATTTTCATAATTTCAAAGGATAACGTTCCCGTGCCACACCCAAGGTCGATAATGTCGGAAGGTTTTCTTTTGTGCTTTTCAAACAGTGATAAAATATATTCAGCCCTTTTTTTATAATCAACGTCCTGCATAAGACGGTCATAGGATAGGGCAAAACTTGCGTAATTACTCATAATATCACCTAATTGTTTTTGAGAAGGGACATAACTTCCGCACGGGTTCTTGCATCTGATTTCATAACACCGCGGAGAGCGGAGGTCTGAGTTTTAGAACCCGCTGCACGGGCACCTCTCATTGTCATACAAAGATGCTCCGCCTCAATAACTACCGCAACGCCAAGGGGTTCAAGATGTTCTTCCAAAAAGTCGGCAACCTGAGAGGTTAATCTCTCTTGCAGTTGAGGTGTCTTTGCAAAGGAACTGACAATTCGGGCAAGTTTAGAAAGACCTATAACCTTACCACCCTTGGGAATATAGGCAATATGTGCCACACCCATAAAGGGGATAAGATGATGTTCGCACATAGAATAAAGGGGGATATCCCTTACAATAACCATCTCGTCATTGTCTTGTTCGTGGAAAAATTTAAGATGTTTGGTAGGGTCATCGTGAAGACCGCTGAAAATATCGGCATACATTTCGGCAACCCTTTTAGGAGTTTCAACTAAACCCTCGCGGTCGGGGTCATCACCGATAGCAATAAGTATCTCTCTAACGGCGACTTCGATGCGCTTTTTATCCAATGTAATCCCTCCAAAGCATAATTACAATTATTATATCATTAACTTCCCCTTTTTGCAAGATGTTTTAATGTAATATATCCCCGAAAACACAATAAAAAATAACGAAGACACTCATTATTAAAGTGTCTTCGTTAAATAAAACGTTATGTTGTTTGAAATGATTAAACTTCCACAGGGAATTCGCTTATTTTATCAATAGAATATTGCAAAACGAGCAGTGCATCCGAGGCGGAAATGTTGTCGTCTCCATCAACGTCACCAACAATTATTTGACTCTCGGTAAATGTGATTTTCCCAATCGACGCCTGAAGAATTGCTAACGCATCGGAAGCATCGACAATATCGTTACCATCCACGTCGCCGTAATTCACAATCTCTGCAGATTTGTAGTGAAAAGTAGCGGTTGCAAGAGAGGTGCTTCCTATATCGCCCGAAATTTTCTCCCAATCAGATTCACTGCCTTCGTAGTAAACGTCGGTTAAATTATTGCATTCGGAAAAAGCAAGACCACTAATACTTGTTACACTGAGAGGAATAGTTATGCTTGTAAGATTTGTGCACTCCCAAAACATTCCAAAACCAATACTTGTAACACCGCTTGGAATAGTAATGTCTGTAAGACTTGTGCAGCCATAAAATGCAAGGCCCTCAATGTTTGATACACTGCTGGGGATAGAAATGTTTGTAAGTGCTGTACAACCATAAAATGCACTTTCTCCAATACTTGTTACACTTTCGGGAATGGTAACGCTTGTAAGTCCTGTGCAACCATAAAATGTACGCTCATTAATACTTGTTATGCTTTCGGGAATGGTAACGCTTGTAAGAGAAGTGCAATTACCGAATACACTTATCCCCATATTTTTAACATTTTCGGGAATATTAAAGTTTTCAAGTTTCTTGCAATCAAAAAAAGCAAAATCCTCAATTGTTGTAACGTTGCTACCGAGGGTTATATCTGCAAGGGATATACATCCCGCAAATGCGTTACAACTAATATTTTCAATTCCGTTACCAATAGTTACGTTTGTTAGAGCGAAGCAATTTTCAAAGGCGGAAATTCCAAAACTTGTAACGTTATCTGGAATGATAATGCTTTCAAGTTTTTCACAATTATAAAATGCATAGTCATAAATAGTTGTAACACCGCTACCAATGGTTGCATTTGTGAGTTCTTTGCAAGAACTAAAAGCGTACTCTCTAATTGTTTTAACACTATCCGGGATGGTAATGCTTTTTAGCGATCCGCAATTGTTGAAAGTATATTCAGCGATATTTGTAATACCATCGGGAAGAGTAACGTCTGTAAGGGCAGTACAACCCTGAAATGCATAAGGACCAATATTTGAAACACTACTTGGAATTGATACGTTTGCAAGATCTTTGCAACCATCAAACGAGAACTCACCAATACTTGTTACACCATCTTCAATTATAACCTCGGTTATTGACTTGCCCCATGGTGCATTTGTACCATAGGGAGAATATTCACCCATATTTCCATTACCGCTAATGGTAAGAACTGTGCCGTCAAGAACCCAAGTACAATCACCTGTTGTGCCGCTTGTAACAAATTTATAATCGTAATGAATGTTTGCAGATACTAACGGACCGTTATCATCCCAAATTTCAATATTGTTCCAATCGGATTCACTGCCTTCGTAGTAAACGTCGGTTAGATTGTTGCAGGCATAAAATGCATCAATGCCGATTTTTGTAACACTTCTTGGAAGTGATACGCTTGTAAGATTTGAACATTCCATGAAGCAAATCATGGGGATAATTGTAGTTTCCCTTGGAAATACAAAACTCGCAAGTTCAGTACAATAGGAAAAGGCACCTACACCCAAAGTTGCATAACTATTAGAGACGGTAACGCTTATAAGATTAGAACAATCTCTAAAGGCGAAATCGCCAATTCTTGTAACGCTGTTTGGGATGGATATGCTTGTAAGGTTTGTGCAATCAGAAAACGCCAAATCACCAATATTTGTAACACCGTTTTCAATTACAACCTCGGTTAATGATGTGCCCCAAGGGGCGGGATATATGTCACTATAATCATCCATAGTACCATTACCGCTAATGGTAAGCACGGTGCCCTCAAGAGACCAAGTGCAATCACCCGTTAAATTGCTTGTATAAGCACTGGCGGTGATAGAAAATGGCAACATACATACAACCATTACAATTGTTAAAATAACAGATAATGCCGTTTTCATATTTTTACCTCCTAATATAGGAATATATAATTACACTTTCAATAGTATCATATTATTTACAAAATTTCAATAAAAACAGGCAAAAAAAAGAGCAACTCCAAAAGATTAGAGTTGCCCTTTGCTTTATATAAGTTTATAGGTCATCTGCATCCTGAACAGGACGGGAAAAATCAATGGGTCTACCTGTGTAACTACCCAAAACATCGGTTTGACTAGGTGGTTCGGTAAGCATACCTGCACGAATGGTGGGAAGACGGTCTTTGAAACGACTGTCTCGAATTTTTTTGTTCCTTTTGTTATCGTTATTGCCAAATTTAATCAAGCAAATCAACTCCTTTCACTTCTATTTTTTCGCAAATGAAGGGAGTTTATCCAAAAAATAAAAACCGTAAAAATAAAAACCGCCGATAAAATCGACGGTCTTTAAGTAAACTTAATTATTCAGCATCAGAAGCGTTAGCTTGAACTGTGGGGATGTTTTGCTTAAGGGATGCACGAGTTTTTCTCAAATCGGTAAGATTTTGAGTAAGTTCATCGTCGGCACGTTTCATAAGATCGTTAACGAAATCTTGAGCAGCACGACGCATATCGGTGCAACGAGCTTGGGTTTTAGCCAACATATCGTGGGCAGATTCTCTTGCTCTTTGAACGATTTCTTCCTTAGCAATCATAGCACGGGCGCGTTCTTCAGCAGCTTTAACGATTTCTTCAGCTTCTCTTTTTGCGCTGGTGATAATTTCAGAGCGGTCAGCAACAATGCCTCTTGCTTGTTTAATTTCGTTGGGCATATTAAGACGGATATCGTCAACGATGTCGCGAAGTGCTTGACTTTCAACAACACGGCGTTTGCCGGGGAGACTCCAACCCTTTTCAATCATATCATCTAATTGATCCAATAATTCTTCTACTTGCATTTTTCTCTTCCTTTCATATCTCTATAAATTAAATTTAAAATAAAAAACTAACAGGATTTTAGTCGGGTGCAGATATCATCATAAATAACGTCAGGGACAAAATTCTTAATATCCCCACCCAATTTGCCCACCGATTTAACGATGCTGGAACTGAGATACATATTCTCGGCACCGGCGGTTAAAAATACGGTATCGGCGTTGGAATTCAGTTTTTTATTGGTAAGTGCCATTTGGAATTCATATTCGAAGTCCGAAACGGCACGAAGACCCTTAACAATAGCACAAGCATCCACTTTTCTCATATAATCCGCAAGAAGTCCGTCATCACTATCTACAGTAACATTTTTTAGATTAGCGGTTGATTTCTTAATCATTTCCATTCTTTCCTCGGCAGAGAAAAGAGGTGTTTTAGCGGTGTTGCAGGATACAAGTACAATAACATTGTCGAACATTTTTGAAGCACGGGTAATAATGTCAAGATGCCCCATTGTAATAGGGTCAAAACTACCCGGACAAACAACGGTTGTAGCCAAGTTTAACACTCCTCCCCGTTAGATGCACGATAAAGGGTAACCGATGTAGTACGGCCAAAATTATAACGCTTGTAAACACTAAAATTTTCAACCGTTTCGGGAGGAAAATAATCTTTAAGATGTTCACAAATAATAATACCGTAGGATGACGTCTTTTTAGCCACCAATTCAAGGGCTTTTTCAAGCAATCCTTCTTTGTAAGGAGGGTCTAAAAAAACCAAATCAAATACTTCATCGGTACTCTTCAAAAAGGTTTCAAAATCGGTGCTAAACACCTTTGAAACCGAGGCGAATTCGCAATTTTTTATATTTTGAGAAATGGCCGACTGAGCATCTTTGTTAGAATCGACAAAACAGCAATTCTTAGCACCACGGCTAAGGGCTTCAATTCCTAACTGTCCGCTTCCTGCGAACAAATCAAGAACTCGGCGACCTTCCACGTCAAATTGTATTGCGTTGAATATGGAGTGCTTAATACGGTCGGCGGTAGGACGGGTGTCTAACCCTTCGGGGGTTAAAAGAACACGGCCTCTTGCACTTCCCGTAATTACCCTCACAAAATTCACCCCAATAGTACATATATATAACATTATCCCATTAAATGGGTCGTATGTCAATAAATTTTTATAAATTTGGAGTAAATTTTTTGTTTTTTAAGATTTTATTTCTTCAAAATTTCCTTGAGATATTTGGCTGTGTGGGATTTTCTGCTCTTAATAATTTCTTCGGGATACCCCTGTGCAACCACTGTTCCGCCACCGCTACCACCTTCGGGACCCATATCAATAATATGGTCGGCAATTTTAATAACATCAAAGTTATGCTCAATTACCAAAACGGTGTTTCCCTCGTTTACGAGCAAATTCAACACGTTTATAAGTTGATGCACGTCGGCGGTGTGAAGTCCAATGGTGGGCTCATCAAGAATATATAATGTTTTACCTGTGGCTCTCTTGCAAAGTTCACTTGCAAGTTTAACCCTTTGTGCCTCGCCACCCGAAAGGGTTGTGGCAGGTTGTCCCAATTTGATATATCCAAGACCTACGTCGCAAAGTGCCTTAAGTTTACGTTCGATTTTAGGGATATGTGCAAAGAATGCTAACGCTTCTTCGGAGGTCATTTCAAGCACGTCGTGGATATTTTTACCCTTATACTTTACCTCAAGGGTTTCGCGGTTGTATCGTTTGCCTTTACAAACTTCGCAGGGAACGTAAACGTCGGGTAAAAAGTGCATCTCAATCTTGATAATACCGTCACCCTGACACGCCTCACATCGACCGCCCTTTACGTTAAAGGAGAATCGCCCTGCACTATATCCCCTTGCCTTTGAATCGGGAGTGTTGGCGAAAAGGTCGCGTATATCATTAAACACACCGATATATGTGGCAGGATTTGAACGGGGAGTTCTACCGATTGGTGCTTGGTTAATGTCAATAACCTTATCGAGATTTTCCATACCCTCAATATTTTTGTGAGCACCGGGACGCATTTTAGCCCCGTTTAATACGTCGGCAAGAGTTTTGTAAATGACCTCGTTAACAAGGGATGATTTACCCGAACCCGAAACACCGGTTACACAAATAAACTTGCCAAGGGGGATTTCTACGTCAACGTTTTTAAGGTTGTTTTCACTGGCACCAATAACCTTAATGCACTTTCCATTGCCTGCACGACGTTTTTTCGGTATCTCAATTTGCTTTCTGCCCGAAAGATAATCCCCGGTAAGGGAGTTTTCACAAGCCATAATCTCATCCACTGTACCTGCACAAATAACCTTACCCCCGTGAACACCTGCCCCCGGACCAATATCTACAATGTGGTCGGCGGCAAACATAGTTTCATCATCGTGTTCAACTACCACAAGAGAGTTACCTAAATCACGAAGATTTTTAAGGGTAGCAATAAGTTTTTGATTATCTCTTTTATGAAGTCCAATGCTGGGCTCGTCAAGAATATACAATACACCCGTAAGTGATGAACCAATTTGGGTTGCAAGACGAATACGTTGACTTTCAACACCCGACAAAGTACCTGCCGAGCGGGAAAGGGTGAGATATCCAAGACCAACGTCGTTTAAGAATTCCAAACGACTGATAATTTCTTTAATAATTTGATTACCAATCAATCTATCCTTTTCAGAAAAATCGGTTTCGTTAAAAAACTTGAGTAAAGCCGATATTGTAAGGGATGAAAGTTTGCTTATATTCAATCCGCCAACTGTAACGGCGAGGGATTTTTCGTTAAGACGTTCACCCTTGCATTTAGGACAGGGGAGAGCGGTCATATATCCTTCAATTTCCTCTCTAACCCAAGAACTGTCGGTTTCACGATGACGTCTTTCGAGGTTGTGAATAATACCCTCAAAGGTGGCTGAATATGTGGATTTAGAATCCATAAATTTTCGGTCAAACTTTATTTTTTCATCGCCGGAGCCATACATCAGCACCTCTTTTGCCTTGTCGCTTAACTCTCCAAAGGGCTCGTCAAGGGAAAAACCGTAATGACGGGCAAGACCCTCAAAATACATAGTTGTAATACTTCCGGTCATACCCGACATATTCCAACCACCGCATTTAATGGCACCTTGGCGAATAGATAACAACTTATTTGGCACAAGAGCATCGGGGTCGATTTTAACGTAAACACCCAATCCATCGCATTTAGGACAAGCACCAAAAGGATTGTTGAAAGAGAACATATTCGGCTCTAATTTCTCAATGCTAACTCCGTGGTCAGGACAGGCATAATCACGGGAAAACAGCATCTCCTCACCGCCGATAACATCGGCAATAACAATGCCTTCGGCAGCATTAAGAGCGGTCTCTACCGAATCGGCAAGACGTCCTTTAATGGAGTCCTTAATTACAAGGCGGTCAACAATAAGTTCAATGTTGTGTTTTTTATTTTTATCAAGAATAATATCTTCCGAAAGGTCGTAAAGATTTCCGTCAACACGAACCCTAACGTAACCGCTTTTTCGAGCCGATTCAAATTCTTTAACGTGTTCACCCTTTTTACCGCGGATAATAGGTGCAAGAATTTGAAGTTTTGTGCCTTCGGGGAGTTCCATAATTCGGTCAACAATCTGGTCAACGGTTTGTTGCTTAATTTCTCTGCCGCAAATAGGACAATGAGGCACACCGATTCGAGCGTACAAAAGACGAAGGTAGTCGTGTATCTCGGTTATTGTGCCAACGGTAGAACGAGGATTTCGTGAAGTGGTCTTTTGGTCAATAGATATAGCAGGGGAAAGTCCGTCGATGCTGTCAACGTCGGGCTTGTCCATCTGACCTAAGAATTGTCGGGCGTAGGAAGAAAGGGATTCCACATATCGTCTTTGCCCCTCGGCGTACAGGGTGTCAAAGGCAAGGGATGACTTACCCGACCCCGAAACACCTGTAAAAACCACCAATTTATCACGGGGGATGGTCAAATCAACGTTTTGAAGGTTGTTTTCCCTTGCCCCTTTTATAACAATTTTATCGTTTGCCATAGATAATATATCCTTTCAAGATGTGAACACTATAAACTCTCTTTAAGTTCCTTAATTTTATCCCTGAGGAAGGCAGCGTGTTCAAATTCAAGCATTTTAGATGCCGCTCGCATCTCTTTTTCAAGACGGATAATAGCACTTTCGGTCTCTTTTCGAGATAACTTTTTCTTTCGTTTTTCGGTATTTTCTTTAGATGATATTTCAAGAATTTCCCTAACGTCTTTAACGATAGTTTTAGGAGTAATACCGTTATCTAAATTATATTTTTCCTGAATTTCGCGACGTCTTGCGGTCTCGGTTATAGCGTATTCCATAGATGGAGTAACACTGTCGGCATACATAATAACCTCACCCTTTGCATTACGGGCGGCACGTCCAATGGTTTGCACAAGGGATGTGGTACTGCGAAGAAAACCTTCCTTGTCGGCATCCAAAATAGCCACCAAAGATACTTCGGGAATATCGAGACCCTCACGAAGCAGGTTAATACCAACCAAAACGTCAAATTCACCAAGACGAAGATTGCGGATAATCTCCATTCGCTCAATGGTATCAATATCGTGATGCATATAACGGACTTTTATACCCGACTCTCCAAGATAGTCGGTTAAGTCCTCCGCCATTTTTTTGGTAAGAGTGGTAACAAGCACACGTTCTTTTCGGTCAATTCTAATGCGGATTTCATTTATCAAATCGTCGATTTGACCCTCGGTGGGTTTAACCGTAACAACAGGGTCTAAAAGCCCCGTAGGACGAATTAACTGCTCAACAGTTTGGGTGGATTTGTTTTGCTCAAATTCCCCTGGAGTAGCACTAACAAATACCGCTTGATTTATATGACCGTAAAATTCATCAAAATTAAGAGGACGGTTATCGTAAGCGGAGGGAAGACGGAACCCAAAATCAATAAGATTTTTCTTTCTCGCCCTGTCTCCGCCATACATACCCCGTACTTGTGGAAGTGTAACGTGGGACTCGTCAACAAAGAGAAGATAATCATCGGGGAAATAGTCAAGCAACGTGGTGGGCATACTACCTTTTGGACGTCCCGACATAACACGGGAATAGTTTTCAATCCCCTTGCACATACCTATTTCTCTGAGCATTTCAATATCGTATTCGGTGCGTTGGCGAATACGTTGTGCCTCTAAAAGTTGCCCATTAGAGCGGAAAAATTCCACCCTTTCTTCCATCTCTTTTTCAATGTCCAAAAGAGCCCTTTCAAGATTTTCGGGGGCAATAACGTAGTGGGATGCAGGATATATCGCCACGTGGCTAACCACGTTTTTAACAGCCCCCGTAAGGGCATTGATTTCGCTTATTCGGTCAATCTCATCACCGAAGAATTCCACGCGGATAGCAGTATCCCCCGAGTATGCAGGGAATATTTCCACAACGTCACCCTTAACGCGGAATTTGTTTCGGATGAAGTTAATATCATTTCTCTCGTATTGAATACTAACAAGACGGGATATAAGTTCATCCCGACTCATTTCGTTCCCCTGACGTAAAGATATAACCATAGTGCGGTAATCAATGGGGTCACCAAGGGAATATATGCAAGATACACTTGCTACGATAATAACATCTCTACGCTCCGAAAGTGCCGATGTGGCAGAGTGCCTTAATTTGTCGATTTCATCGTTGATAGCCGAGTCCTTTTCAATATAGGTGTCGGTACCGGGAATATATGCCTCGGGCTGATAATAATCGTAATAGGATACAAAATACTCAACAGCGTTGTCAGGGAAAAACTCTTTGAATTCCGAACAAAGTTGTGCCGCCAAGGTTTTGTTGTGAGCGAGAACAAGGGTGGGACGGTTTACCTTTTCGATAACGTTTGCCATGGTGAAGGTCTTACCCGAACCGGTAACACCAAGAAGCACCTGTTCCTTGTCGCCACGATTGATACCACAAACCAACTGTTCAATAGCCCTCGGCTGATCCCCCGTGGGCTTAAATTCTGATTTAAGAACAAACTTATCCGCCATATCCCCACTCCTTTCTATAAGTATACGACTCAAAATTCCGCTAAAAAAAAGCGCATATAGAATTATTATATCACAAACCAAACGATAAGTAAACAAAAAAGCAGACACTTTTTTAGCGTCTGCTTTAAAAAGAAAAGTTTTTATTCTTGAATAGGAAACAGATGAATCTTATTTACTGTGTAATGCAAAATCATTAGGGCATCTATTGCAGAAATATTATCATCACCATTAACGTCACCTGCGAGGGTTTGGCCAAAGGTGAATTCAGTTTTACCAACCGCTGAATGAAGGACTGCTAATGCATCTGCGGAAGATATTTTATCATTTTCAGTAACAAGCCCAAGTTTATAAGCATGCCACTCTGCTTTGTGTAATTCAGAGTTGTTCCAAGATGTATTTTTGTCCAAATTATACTTACTTGTGCTATCCCCATCATACCAAACATGTTCAAGGGTTTCACAACCATTAAATGCATACGAACCAATACCATTCACTTTATACGTTAACACAAGTGTTTGAATTTTGGAATTTTGGAATGCACTAGCATTTATTGTTTTCACCGTGTACGGCAACTTAACGACAGGTACGTTTAAGTTACTAAAAGCTCTTTGTCCTATTTCTGTAACACCTTTTTCGATGGCTATACTTGTTATTTCATCGTTTTCCCAAGGCATATTATACAAGTTTATATCTGTCATTGAACTATTTCCTTTAATGGTTAAACGTGTTCCGTCAAGTTCCCAAGTGCATTTACCTATTGTTCCACTCTTAAACGTGTCTGCGTTTCCTGATAAAGAGATTGAAACTATCAGTGTGATTGATAGAATTATTGACAAAATTTTTTTCATTTCTTTTTCCTCCTAAAAATAAAAAGTGCGGCTACCGAAGTAACCGCACAAAAAACGCAAACTCCGATAGTCGCCAAACCAATTCAATATATAGGGCAATACACACACTAACATTGACGGAATTTGCATTTTTATCAAATTCATACAACGTTAGTATGTGCAAAAACAAACAATCTTATAAAAATAAAAAGATTGCCCCTTTTTTTATATTCAATTGGTTTGGCAACCATATTTTATCATACTATTTACCAAAATGCAATAAAAAAGCAGATACTTTTTTCTGTATCTGCTTTTGAGAAATTGTTCGTATTCTTTATTTATGCAAATTGCAAAGATATGCCGCACCGATAATTCCTGCATCATTACCCAAGGTAGCGGTTTTAATTACAACGTCTTTTGTAATATTTCGGGCAAAGTTTTCACCGTTTACAAATTGTTTAATGGGTTTGATAAGCACGTCGCCCTGCTTTGATACACCACCGCCAATGCAAACCATATCGGGCTGGAATGCGTTGACCACGTTGGCAATACCAACTGCGATATATTCGATGTATCTATCAACAACATATTTTGCGGCAATATCACCCTTTTCTGCAGCATCAAAGGCGGTCTTTCCGTCAACAGTATCTAAATCTCTGTTGCATATATCCCACATAATGCTTTCGGGATATCTTATCATTGCTTGTTTGGTTTGGTTGATAAGTGCAGTAGCAGATGCGTATGCCTCCCAACATCCGTGGCGACCACAGGTGCATTTTTCGCCGTTCATAACAATAACCGAATGGCCCATTTCTCCGCCTGCGTGGTTGGATCCTGAAAGAATTTTACCGTCAATAATAATACCACTACCAACCCCTGTGCCCAAGGTGATAGCAACAAAGTGATTAGAACCCTTACCTGCACCGGCAATATATTCACCGTAAGCAGCTGCGTTGGCATCATTTTCAAGATAGAATTTCTTACCGACTCTTTCCTCCATCATCTTGCCCAAAGGAACGTCGTAGAAATATAGGTTGTTTGAGAAGGGAATATCACCTGTTTCGGAATCGACAGTGCCGGGAGCACCAATGCCCATATCTTCAATGTCGTCTATGGTGAGATTTGCATCTTTAATAGCGTCAAACGCAGCCGCTGCCATATCGTCGGCAATTGCCTCTGCGCCACCTGCAACGTTGGTTTTGCGTTTTCCAATACCAACGATTTTGTAGTTTTCATCAACTACACCGGCAACAATGTTTGTGCCGCCTAAATCAATACCTAATTTATACATATTCAAAACTCCTTATCTGTACTACATATAACTGTATAATATTTCAGCGTTTCCGCTTATATTAACCGCCATATTGGCAGGAATAAACACACTTCCGCCCTTGGTTAACGAGATTTTTTCTTTTCCCCAACAAAGGTCAAAATTTCCATCTAAACACACAAGAGAAACAAAACTTTCGGTGTTTTTTATGGATGTTTCACCTTCGAGATTTACAATATCCGTAGTAAATAATTCGCACTTTGCAATGTTGCGAACAGTTCCATAGTGCGTTTTAACAACTTTCCCAACGTTACCGTAGGGAAGAGTAGGTTTCTCGCACTTAGTGACATCCAAGGCCTTGTCAATATGAAGTTCACGGGGCTTTCCGTCAGCACCTAAACGACCGTAGTCTGAAACACGATAGGTGGAATTGGAATTTTGCTGAACTTCGGCAATCAACATCCCCTCACCGATGGCGTGTAAAGTACCTGCAGGGATAAAGAACACATCCCCCTTTTGCACCTTTACAAAATTGCAAACGTCGGTTAATGAGTTGTCTGTAATTCTACGGGCAAATTCCTCTTTAGATATATCCTTGGTAAATCCATAAATAAGTTCAGCACCATCGTCACAGTCAACAACGTACCACATTTCGGTCTTGCCGAATTCCCCCTCGTTTTTAAGGGCATATTCATCATCGGGATGCACCTGAACAGAAAGTTTTTGCTTAGCATCAATGAGTTTTATCAAAATAGGGAAATCGGTATAATTCTCTGCCTTTTTACCAAGTGCGTTTTTACCCCAAAGGGATAAAACTTCCGGTAAAGTTTTACCACAATACTCACCGTTTACAACGATGGCAGGACCCTTTTCGTGGCAGGAGAGCATCCAACCCTCCGCCGCAATATCTTTGTCCGATTCAAGATGATATTCGGTCTTTAACCTTGTCCCACCCCACAAGTAATCGGTAACAGCGGGCTTAAGTAATAACGGATACATAATTTCACTTCCAATGCTCGAAAGTAATTGCAAAAGTGATTATATCACACAAAAACCGTAACTTCAACAATAAAATAAGCAAACCCTAAAAACATTTGACAAAATAAATCAATATGATATAATATTCTCACCGAAAAAAGAATAAAAAACCTCTTCACTATTAACTATTACTTCTTACTTCAATTCGGGGGCGTAGCTCAGCTGGGAGAGCGTGCGGTTCGCATTCGCAAGGTCGGGAGTTCGATCCTCCTCGTCTCCACCAAAAAACGACAGGTTTTGACCTGTCGTTTTTTTATCCGTCGTTTGATATTCCCAAGATTTCAGTATTGATTTTAAGATGCAAATATGATACAATCATCGCGTTTTTATGCAATTTAAGGAGATAGTTATGAATAAGGCACAAAATTTCACCTCGGGGAAAATATTCTCACCTCTTATACGCTTCGCACTACCCGTTTTGTTGGCGCTTTTCTTACAAGCGATGTATAGCGGTGTTGACCTTTTAATAGTAGGACAATTTGGTGGAAATAATGCAGATATATTTGTATCGGCAGTATCTACAGGCAGTCAGATTATGATGACGTTGACCTTTGTTATCACCGCACTTGCTATGGGACTTACCGTATATGTTGGCGAAAAAATCGGAGCAGGCAAAGGGTCTGAAGCCGGTGAGATTATAGGAAGCGGAATCACCCTGTTTGGCATTATTTCTTTGATAGTATCGGTGGTAATGGTTATTTCATCATCTGCCCTTGCAAAACTGATGCGTGCCCCCACCGAAGCGTTTGATAATACGGTGTGGTATATTGCAATTTGTTCCGCAGGAACACTGTTTATTGTTGCATATAACTTGGTGGGAAGTATTTTTCGTGGAGTTGGTGATTCAAAGATACCCCTTCTTACTGTAGCAATTGCTTGTGTGTTTAATATTTTAGGTGATTTCTTACTTGTAGCCGTTTTTGATATGGGCTCATCAGGTGCCGCTATCGCAACCGTTTTTGCACAGGCAATAAGTGTGGTTATCTCCTTGTTTATTATTAGAAAACGCGAATTACCCTTTGATTTTTCTCGAAAATACCTGCGTCCCCGTGCAGTGCATATCAAACATATTCTAAAATTGGGAATACCTATTGCTCTGCAGGATTTGCTTGTTAGTATATCTTTTCTCGTTATTCTTGCCATCGTTAATAACCTTGGTCTTAACGAATCGGCAGGTGTAGGTGTTGCCGAAAAGGTTTGTGCGTTTATTATGTTGATTCCATCTGCATTTATGCAATCTATGTCGGCATTTGTCGCGCATAATGTGGGTGCATTGAAATATGACCGTGCGAAAAAAGCGTTGTGGTACGGTATTGCATCTTCCTTGGTGGTCGGCATAGTTGTTGGATATTTCTCCTTCTTCCATGGGGATATCCTTGCAGGAATATTTGCAAAGGATGCCATTATTATTGCCCCCGCAGTTGAATATCTCAAAGCGTATGCCATCGACTGTGTGTTTACCGCATTTTTGTTCTGTTTTATTGGATATTTCAATGGTTGCGGAAATACCACCTTTGTTATGATTCAAGGTATTATTGGAGGAATTTTCGTTCGACTTCCGGTATCTTGGGCAATGAGCAAAATGATACCGGTATCGCTTTTCCGCATCGGCCTTGCCACCCCAATATCTACTGCATTGCAGATTGTTTTGTGCGTCGGCTTTTTTGTGGTTACACAACGATTACTCAAGAGGAAACAAGCAACGATTGATTAAATATTATTTTATCGAAAAAAATCCCCAAAATTAAGGGGGGTAAAAAATGATAAAAACACTTGACTTTTTATTAAAAAAATAATATAGTAAGAGCAACTATTTATTGTAGAGGAAAGGGATGCATAAATGTCAGAGAATAACGTAATCCTTACCGAGGGTAGCAAAGCTCTCGAACCCGAACCCCCGGAAGGTAATGAAGCTATCATTAAACTCAAAAATATCTCGGTTACTTTTGATGGCGAAACTATTTTGGATAATATATCCTTCTCAATTAAAGACGGTGAATTTATAACCCTTCTTGGCCCTTCAGGTTGCGGCAAAACTACCACCCTTAGACTTATCGGCGGTTTTGTTGACCCTACCCAAGGTGAGGTGTATTTTGACAATAAATTATTGAATGGTGTACCTGCGCATAAAAGGCAGGTTTGCACCATTTTTCAGCGTTACGCCCTTTTTCCACACCTTAACGTTGCGGAGAATATCGCCTTTGGTTTAAGGGTGCGTAAAACTCCCAAAAAGGAACTTGCAAAGCGTGTTCGCGAGGCAATTAAACTTGTTGGACTTAAAGGTTTTGAGCGTAGAAAAATAAATACATTATCCGGCGGTCAGCAACAACGTGTTGCTATTGCCCGTGCTATAGTTACCGAGCCCAAGGTGCTCCTTCTTGATGAACCCCTTGCCGCCCTCGACCTCAAACTTCGTAAGGATATGCAGGTTGAACTTAAAAATATTCAGCAACGTCTTGGTATCACCTTCGTATTCGTTACCCACGACCAAGAGGAAGCTTTGTCTATGTCCGATCGTATCGTAGTTATGGACGGTGGCCGTATTCAACAAATCGGTACCCCTCAAGATATATATAACGAACCCGAAAACGCATTCGTTGCCGACTTTATTGGCGAAAGTAATATTCTTGACGGTGTTATGCTTGAAGATTACAAATGCCGTTTCGCAGGCAGAGTTTTTGACTGTGTCGATAAAGGTTTTGAACAGGGCGAATCGGTTGATATCGTTATCCGCCCCGAAGATATTAAGGTTATTGAACACGGAGCAGGGGAGATATCGGGCATTGTAACCGCATCCACCTTCAAAGGTGTTCATTATGAGGTTATCCTCGACGTTAACGGATTTAAGTGGATGATTCAAACCACCGCTTGCATAAACGTTGGAGATAAAATCGGCATTACTATTGCCCCTCAAGATATCCACGTTATGAAAAAATCTGAATATTCAGGTAAATTTGGTGACTATAGTTCATTTAGTGATGAAATGGACTATATCTCAGACCCCACCTACGTAGCCCCCGAAAAACTTAACGAGCGTGAAGGCGAATGGATTGTATCTCCCGCCGAAGCCGAAGGAGGGGCAGAGTCGGGTGAATAATAAAAAATCCCTTGGTGCAAAACTTGTTGGTGCACCCTATTATCTTTGGGCGGCAATATTTACCGTTGTGCCCATTTGTATAGTAATGTACTACTCCTTTACCGATAGTAATGGAAATTTTACTATTAATAATTTAGGTCAAATTGGTGCATATATGGATACCTTTATTTTATCCATTTGCCTTGGTGCAGTTGCCACCGCAATTTGTCTCGTTATTGCCTATCCTATGGCATTTATCATATCTCAGATGCCTGCATCAAAACAAAGAATAGTTCTTATCCTCGTTATGTTACCTATGTGGATAAATCTACTTCTTCGCACCTATTCCCTTATGAATATTCTTGAGGATGAGGGTATAATAAACAATATCCTTTCTTTCTTGAATCTTCCCGCAATTCATCTTATCAATACTAAAACAGCGGTTGTAATCGGTATGGTATATAACTTTTTGCCCTATATGATATTACCTATCTATACCGTTATGTCCCGTATTGAAACCCCCGTTTTAGAGGCATCAAAAGATTTGGGCTCAAATTGGTTCCAGACCTTTTTAAGGGTGGTTTTCCCCCTCTCTATTCCGGGAATTATGTCGGGAATTACAATGGTATTTGTTCCCTCGGTAAGTACCTTCTACATTTCTCAAAAATTGGGTGGTACTATGGAACTTATCGGTGATACCATCGACCGTCAGTTCAATAGAAATAATGACTTTAACTCGGGAGCGGCATTATCCTTTATACTTATGATAATGATATTTATCTGTATGGCGGTAATGAATAAGTTTTCCGATGATGGAGAGGAGACGATTGTAGTATGAAACTTTCTTCTCTCTGGTCAAAAATGTATCTTATCCTTATTTTCATTTTGCTTTATGCACCTATCGCGGTTATGGTGGTATTCTCCTTTAATTCAGGAAATTCCACCGCAGTATTTTCGGGATTTTCCCTCCGTTGGTATGAAAGCTTATTTAAAGATAGAGCAATATTAAACGCCCTCTACAACACAATTATCCTTGCTGTGTTATCGGCAATAATATCTACCGTGCTTGGCACCGCCGCCGCAGTGGGTATTAGTTATCTTGCTAAATGGCAAAGAAAGATAGTAGAAAGCGTTACAAATATCCCCATGATGAATCCCGATATTGTAACAGGTGTTTCACTACTCCTTCTCTATGTGTTTGTGGGTAAAAATTTGCTTGGCAATTCCGCAGTTTTGGGATTTTGGACGGTGCTTATATCCCACATCACCTTCAACCTTCCCTATGTAATCCTTTCGGTGCAACCTGCCCTCAGAGGTTGTGATACCCACCTTTCTGAAGCGGCGAGGGATTTAGGATGCACCCCGGTAGGAGCATTTTTCAGGGTGGTGCTTCCCGCCATCTCAACGGGAATACTTACCGGATTTATAATGGCCTTTACTCTTTCTATTGATGACTTTGTTATCACCTATTTTACCAGTGGCAATGCCTTCGAAACCTTGCCTATGAAGATATACAATATGACTAAAATGAAGGTTAAACCCGATATTAACGCACTCTCTACCCTTATGGTAGTAACCATACTTCTTTTGCTCGTGCTTATAAATATCTTTGAAGCCCGTAGCAATAAAAAGCAAAGGAGATAGTAAATTGAAAAAGTTTGCATTAGTTTTGAAAAGAATGTCCGCCTTGATGTTGGCAGTGGTTGTATTTTGTTCCATATCTACTTTTGCCTTTGCAAAGGATGACGAATTAGAATTAAACGTATACAACTGGGGCGAATATATTGATGACGGCACCGATGAGGGTGCATCATCCTGCGAGTACAGCAAGGATGTAATTAAGGCATTTGAGGAATATTATAAAAAGACCTATGGTAAAACCGTTAAGGTTAATTATTCCACCTTTGAAAACAACGAATCCCTTTATACCAAACTCAAAATGGGCGGTGCAAACTATGATGTTATTGTACCCTCCGATTATATGATCAACCGTTTCATCAAAGAGGGTATGCTCGAAGAACTCGATTTTTCAAATATTCCAAACTATGCAAATATTGCCGATACCTTTAAGGGCGATGCTTGGAACTATGACCCCGACCATAAATACAGTGTGCCCTATCTTTGGGGAACTGTAGGTATCGTATACAATAGCGAATACGTGTTTGGAGACGTATCTACTTGGAATGCTCTCTGGAATGAGGAATATAAAAACAAAATCCTTATGTTTAATAACCCCCGTGATACCTTCGCAATTGCCCTTGCAAAACTTTCCAGCGATAAAAACAACCAAAATATCACCATAAATACCAATGACCTTACCTATTGGGATGAGGCATATAAACTTCTCGAAGAACAAAAACCCCTTGTTCAAGCATACGTAACCGATGAGGTCTTTAACAAGATGGAAAAGGGTGAAGCATGGCTTGCCCCTTGTTATTACGGAGACGCTCTCGTTATGATGGAAAATAACGATAAACTCAAATTCACCTCCATCAACAACAGTATCGCCAACAAATATGTAGATGCATTTTGTATTCCTAAGGGTGCAAAGAATAAAAAGTTAGCAGAAGAGTTTATCAACTTTATGTGTACTAAAGAAATATCCTTTGCTAATGCTTGTTATACAGGATATTCAAGCCCCAATAAACTCGTAACTGAGGATAGCACCTTCCCATACTATCAAGACCCTAACGGATATCCCGCAGATCATCGTTTAGAAAATTCTTATGAAGAGTTTTTGTGGCTTAATCCCGAAACTCAAGCCAAAATGGATGAACTTTGGGGTCAACTTAAAAAAGCCGAACTCGGTTTCCTCAAATGGATTGTTATTATTGTGATTGCCCTCGTTATAATTGCCCTTGTTTACGTAATTATTACCCGTATTAAAAAGGGCAACGATAGCGGTCTTTACGAAGATGACGAGGATGAAGAGGAGGAAAAAACTCCCGTTCTTTCTCGAAAGGAACAAAAACTTGCCGAAGAGCAAGAAAATTATTCTCCTATTCTTGCCGAAGAGGATAAACTTGAATAGTATCTTTCAAAAATACATTTGAAGGAAGCGTATTAAATGAAGATTGTAATCGTAGGAGACGGCCGAGTCGGCTCCACCCTTGCCAAACAACTTGCCAAAGAAGACCATGATGTAGTTGTTATAGATAACGATCCCGAAGTGCTTAATGACCTTCTTGAAACGGTGGATGTATATGTCATTGAGGGCAACGGAGCGGTATTGGATGTTCAACGCAGGGCCGACGTAGGTAATAGTGATATTCTTATTGCCGCCACCACCAACGATGAACTTAATATCGTTTGTTGTATGTTGGCGAAAAAATTGGGATGCAAAGCCACCATTGCCAGAACTCAAAACAGAGACTATGTCCGTCAAATGCAATATATGAGCAAGGAATTGGGACTTTCTATGATAGTTAATCCCCCCCTTGCAGCAGCCCGTGAAATATTCAGAATTATTCAGTTTCCCTCCTTCCTTAAGAGAAATTCCGTTGCCAAGGGTAGGGTAGAACTTGTAGAATTGGTTATTTCCGAGGGAAATATCTTGGTAGATAAAGCCCTTATGGACCTTACAAAACTCCTCAAAATGGACGTTCTTGTATGTGCGGTCGAAAGGGATGACGAGGTATATATACCAAAGGGTGATTTTGTTCTCAAAGCAGGAGATAAAATCAGCGTAACCGCACCTCGAAGCAACCTTGTTAAACTTATAAAGAAGCTGAATATTACCACCCAAAAGATTAAAAATGCAACCATCGTAGGCGGTGGACAAATAGCTGTAAATCTTGCGGAGGAACTTTTAAAGAGTGGCGTTTCGGTTAAGATAATTGAAAAGGATATAGAAACCTGTAAAAATATATCCGAAAGATTAGAAGATGCCATTATCATCAATGCCGACGGTACCAATCACGACCTGCTTTTACAAGAAGGAATAGAGGACACCGATGCCTTTATATCCCTTACCGATATAGATGAGGAAAATATATTTATATCTATGTTTGCCACCCATCTTAAGGTGCCTAAGGTCATTACAAAGATGAACCGCAACGAATACAGTTATCTCATTTCAGATAAGGGTGTAGGAAGTATTATTTGCCCGAAACAGTTAACCGCAAATGAAATTTACCGTTACGTTCGTGCTATGGAAAATACCGAAGATACGGTGCAAACCCTTATCAGCATCATAGATGACAGGGCTGAAGCTATAGAATTTGTTGTTGGTCAAAACGCCAAGAACCTGAATCGTGCCCTTATGGATATTAAACTCAAAAAGGATGTTCTTATTGCCTGTATCAGCCATTTAGGACAAATTGTAATCCCTAAAGGTACCGACAGTTTCACAGAGGGTGATACCGTGGTAATCGTGGCAAAGAACGAGGCAGAAATCAGAGAATTCAACGATATATTTATGTAATAAACAACCGACAAAACAATCGTTTAATCGATATGTTTTGTCGGGATGTTTGTAAAAGAGGCATATAAATATGAATTATAGAGTACTTCTAAACTACATAGGCAAGGTGATATTGGTTGAAGGATTGGTTATGATACCCGCCCTTCTGATTGCCTTTGCAAAATCTCAACATAATTGCATATTTGCCTTTGGCGTAACCATTGGTGCGTTGATTATATTGGGATTGGGATTAAGTTTAATAAAACCCAAAAACCAAGAAATCAAGATTAGAGAGGGATTTTTGATAGTTGCAGGATGTTGGATACTTTTGTCCCTTTTCGGAGCATTACCATTCTTCTTAAGCCGAGAAATCCCCAATTATATCGACTGTATATTTGAAACGGTATCAGGATTTACCACAACAGGTGCAACCATTTTGACAAATATTGAAGTAATGTCCTCCAGTTTGCTCTATTGGCGTAGCTTCACCCACTGGCTTGGTGGTATGGGAATACTTGTATTCTTCCTTGCTATAATGCCTAAATCAAAGGCAGGGGGATCTCTTTTCAGACTAATGAAGGCAGAATCTCCCGGACCCGAAGTAGGTAAATTATCCTCAAAAATCAAAAACACCGCCCGAACACTTTATATCATATATATCGTAATGACCATAATAGAGATTATACTTTTGCTCTGCGGAGGTATGCCTCTTTTCGATAGTGTAACCACCTCTTTCGGTACCGCAGGTACAGGTGGTTTTGCTGTAAAGAATGATAGTATTATGGGATATAATTCCTATCTTCAGATGGTCGTCGGCGTGTTTATGGTGCTTTTTGGCATTAACTTTAATATATATCATCTCATCCTTCTCAAAGATATTGTAAACGTATGGAAAAATCAGGAGTTAAGATTATATTTAGGTATAATATTCGCCAGTACCTTAGCGATTGCTGTGAATATTTCTTCTCAAATGGGGTCCTTTGCAAAGGGACTTCAACACGGCTTTTTCCAGGTATCTTCAATTATCACCACAACAGGTTTCGCTTCGTACAATTTCGATGCTTGGCCGATGTTTTCCCGTTGTATATTGGTGTTTCTGATGTTTATAGGTGCCTGTGCAGGATCCACAGGTGGAGGTGTAAAGGTGGCAAGGGTTATAATTTTGCTTAAATCCGCCCGTAATACCCTGCAAAAAATCCGTCATCCAAAGAGCGTTAAGGCGGTAATGATAGATAAACACCGCACCGAAGATACGGTAATAAGCGAGGTCAATGCGTTTATGACGGTGTATTGCATAATTGCAATTGTGTCGATGCTCATTTTATCCATAGATAATTTTAGCTTTGAAAGTACCACCACTGCAGTAATTGCTTGTTTGAATAATGTAGGCCCTGGACTCGATATGGTAGGCCCTGTGGGAAGTTATTCTGCGTTCTCTTGGTGGGGGAAAATTGTACTTTCTGCCGATATGCTTTTAGGCCGACTTGAAATATTCCCCTTGATTATACTCTTTTCACCCGTAACCTGGAGTAAAAACAAATAGCTTTTTTATAAAACCTCCGATTGTTTTCGGGGGTTTTATTGCTTGAAATAGGGCAAAAATAGTGATATAATGGTAATAATGAATACGAAATAAAGGAGGTATATGATGAAGCAATATAACGTTACCGGAATGAGTTGTGCCGCCTGTTCTGCCCGTGTTGAAAAAGCGGTCAGCGGATTAGATGGAGTTGAGCAATGTTCGGTTAATCTGCTTATGGGAAGTATGTCTGTTGAGGGGGATGTCCCCGAAGACGTTGTTATAAACGCAGTAGAAAAGGCAGGGTACGGAGCATCAATAAAAGAAACCTCTACGTTATCAAATAATCCAAAGCCCGAGAAGAATGACCAATCTGACGAAACCAAGAATTTATTGTATAGATTTATATCCTCCTTAATTTTGATGCTTATATTAATGTATCTGTCAATGGGATATAATATGTGGAATTTTCCACTTCCGGATTTCCTTGATTCTAACCCCACCGCAATAGGCACTATTCAGATGCTCTTGTCGGCGTTGGTTATGGTTATAAATCAAAGATTCTTTATAAACGGATTCAAAGGTGTCATTCACCGTTCGCCCAATATGGATACTTTAGTATCTTTAGGGTCGATATCTGCCTTCCTTTACAGTACCTATATCGTGCTTGTAATGAGCGGTGCAGGGGATGCTTCGGCTGTCCATCACTATTTGCACCAACTGTATTTTGAATCGGCAGGAATGGTGCTAACCCTTGTTACCTTGGGCAAAATGCTTGAAAGCAGAGCCAAAGGTAAAACCACCGATGCCCTTAAAAGTTTAACCGCGTTAGCCCCAAAAAAGGCAACTGTTATCCGTAAAGATAAAGAAATAACAATCCCCGCAAATCAGGTGGTTGTGGATGATATATTCCTTGTTAGACCGGGTGAATATATTCCCGCCGACGGTGTAATTATTGAGGGTAAAACCGCCCTTGATGAATCGGCATTGACAGGGGAGAGTATCCCCGCCGATAAAGGTGAAGGAGATACCGTATCCGCCGCAACCTTAAATACTTGGGGCGTCATAAAATGTCGTGCCACAAGGGTGGGCGAAGATACCCTCTTTTCCGAGATTATCCGCATTATTAACCAGGTGTCGGTAACTAAAGCACCCATTGCCAAAATAGCCGATAAAGTTTCGGGATATTTTGTCCCCGTAGTAATAATCATTGCCTTGATTACCCTTGCCGTGTGGCTCATAGTGGGAGAAACCTTTGGATTTTCTCTTGCAAGAGCGGTTTCGGTGCTTGTTATCAGTTGTCCTTGTGCATTAGGGCTTGCCACTCCCGTATCTATAATGGTGGGTAGCGGAGTAGGTGCAAAAAACGGAATACTCTTCAAAAATGCCACCGCCCTTGAACAAATGGGTAAAACAAAAATAGTCGCTCTTGATAAAACAGGTACCGTAACGGTAGGAAAACCAACCGTTACCGATGTTTTCACCAATGAGGGTGTAGAAAAAAGTGAACTGCTTACCCTTTGTGCATCTTTAGAAAAGAACAGTGAACATCCCCTTGCAAAAGCGGTGGTGGAGTATGCAGAAAAATATATCCAAAAAATCCCCTCGGTAAATGATTTTGAAAATCTCCCCGGATACGGTGTTAAAGCCCTGCTTGGTGGCAAAAAAGTGTTCGGCGGAAATAGAAAAATGGCAGAGGAGATATGCTCCCTCAGTGATGATATTTTATCCCTTGCAAAAGATTATTCAAACCAGGGTAAAACCCCTCTTTTCTTTGGCGAAGATAATAGAATTTTAGGTGTACTTGCCCTTGCCGATACCATTAAACCCGACAGCAAGGTTGCCATTGAACAAATGAAAAAAATGGGCATAAAGGTTGTTATGCTAACGGGGGATAATAAAAACACTGCAGAGTTTATGGCAAAACAGGGTGGAATAGATAAGGTCTATGCCGATATCACCCCAAAAAATAAAGCGGATGTAATAACAAAGCTTAAAGCCGAAGGCAGAACCCTTATGGTGGGGGATGGTATAAACGATGCTCCCGCCCTTACCATTGCCGATATTGGAGTGGCAATGTCAAACGGCACCGATATTGCAATGGATTCGGCAGAGGTTGTCATAATGAATAACCGCCTTACCGATGTGGTAAACGCCCTTAAAATAAGCAAATCGGTAATGAATAATATATATCAAAACCTCTTTTGGGCGTTTGGATATAACCTTATTGGAATTCCCTTGGCAGCAGGTGCCTTTATATCCCTTTTAGGATGGGAATTAAATCCTATGTTCGGGGCGGCAGCAATGAGTATATCCAGTTTTCTTGTGGTATCAAATGCCCTGCGATTAAACCTTATTAAATTACACAAAAAGGAGCAAAAGCAAATGAAAAAGACCATAAAAATTGAGGGAATGATGTGTCCCCACTGCGAAGCAAGGGTAAAGAAATTGCTTGAAGGTATAGAGGGTGTAGCATCCGCCGATGTTAATCACACCACCGACACCGCCGTTGTAACCCTTACCAAAGATATTGATGACGGTGTATTCGTAACTAAAATTGAGGAGGATGGATATAAAGTAATATCCATTGACTAAATATATGAAAAAGATAAAGATAACGGTTATGAAAATAGCCCTTCATCAGGATCTTATAGAAAAATACGAAAACCCTATTGAACACGCCTGCGATATGAGGGTTGGCCAGACGTTTATAGCCAACGGCTGGGAAAAGCCGAAAGGATTTTGCGATAGTGCCTGGGATACCATATCCCCCTTTGTGATGACCTTATCTCATGGCGGAGAGGATATCTATGACGGTTGGATGAAGAATAAAAAATCCGCAATGATATCCTGTAATGATGGATTTCGCCCCGTAAGTTTCTATCTTGAAGTAATGGAATAGGAGGATATTTATGTTAGAAATAGGTGTAAAAGCCCCCGAATTTACCCTTAACGATAAAAACGGCAACGAGGTATCCCTTAAAGATTTCTTGGGTAAAAAGGTGGTACTGTATTTTTATCCAAGGGATAATACCCCCGGATGCACAAGACAGGCCTGTGCCTTTGGTGAAAAGAATGCTGAAATCGAGAATAAAAACGCAGTGGTAATCGGCATTAGTAAGGATAGCGTATCATCCCACCTTAAATTTGCCGAAAAATACAATCTGCCCTTTATACTTCTATCCGACCCCGAACTTATTGCTATTAAAGCATACGATGTGTGGCAGGAGAAAAAGATGTGTGGTAAGGTTTCAATGGGAGTTGTCCGTACCACCTTTATCATTGATGAAAAGGGCAACATTTCTCACGTTATGCCAAAGGTAAAACCCGATACAAACGCCGAAGAAGTTTTAGCGCTTTTATAAATTCAAAAAATTAAAACACCTTACGAGATATAACTCGTAAGGTGTTTTTTATTTGCTAAAATATTTTAGTCAACACAAACGGTGCCGTCTTCCTTAACGGTTATGGTCATACCGTCTTTAACATAATTTAGGAATTCATCTCCCAAACAGTCAATAACGGGCATGGTAACACCGTCAACCCAAACGTCGGCCAAAACTGCACCGGCAGCGGCAAGGGAGTCAATGTGATTGGCAAAGAGCATACAAGCAGGTTGTCTGCCCATAGCACAAGCACAGTAAAGCACAAGACCGCCTGTGGTAGAACCTATAGTCTGGGGTAAGCAAAGGGCTTTACCGGCAAGGGGTTTGCCGTTGAGTTCGGCGTTGTTTTGGTCGCCGCATTTTGCCTCTTTATCACCAAATTGAAGGGCCATCTGAAGTGATGCCAAGGTGTTAAATCCTTCGTGGGTTACAACCGCTTCGGCGGTTACTGTACCGGGGGTAACAATTCTTCCCTTAAACTCTTTCATAATTATTTACCTCCCTTTGTAATAGCATTAAGAATTTCATCATCGGTGTAATATCTTGCACTTGTATATGTGCGGAGTTTATTTGAAGATGTAATAACAGGCATCTTCTTGCAAAGAGGATTATTCATATACATAAGAGGGCAGATATAGGATGTAATAACACCGGTGGCTTCAAGACGTTTTGCATAATCGGTTTTGTTGAATGCCTCCAAAACCTTGGGAGCGGCGGTAAACACTGTGGGAATAAGCACCTTTTTGTTACCTGCTTCTTTAAGGGATGCTTCCACTTTGTCGGTCCAGTCTTTGAGTTGTTGCAAACTCATATGAGGACAACCCATAAAGCAAAGTTTGGGTTTTGCATCGGGATTTTTCCAAACAACGGGATAGTTATTCTTAACCCTTTCAAGTTCCGCATCATCAATGACGTATTCCTTTGCACCCTCTACAATAAGGTCTTTGCCTTTTTCTACTGCTTCGGGGGTAAGATTCTCAATGTGATAAAGTCCAACCGCACCGTTAGATGCAGTAGCAGCACCAAAATCTTTCAGATATGTGCAGGCCTCGTCGTTTAACTCATTACCGATCCATTTATCAAGACCGATAACGTAGGGGACATCCTCCATAACCTTCATACCAATGGCGGAACCAAGAAGTTGTGCTTCGGGTTTTTTGGTGGTTTCGATTTTAATAACCCAGGTTGCCTTTCTTCCTTCGTCGGTAAGAAGACCAAAGTAGGGAACGTATCCAACAATGGAACCCATAATATCAAGAATACCTGAATTACGGTTGCAACGGGCACCAAGTACCGAGTTTGCATAAACAACTGCACTGGATTCTGCCCAACTTAAAATCTCGCCCTTCTCAGGTTTGTTGCCCACTTCATCCATATAACAGGCACAGGTAAAGGCGTCCTTATCCATAAGACCTAACTTTTCAAGTTGATCTTCGTAGAAATCCTGCTTTGTGTACATAAACTTGTTGAATACAAAATTCTGGAGGAAGTTAGCAGGAACCTTTTTATCCAAAGGACGGGGGTCAACCGAGAATTTTTGACCCGATACAACCTCCGCATCAAGGAGTTTTTGCATAAGGTCATAAACGGGGGACATAACTTTTAGTCCGAAAGATGTAACGAGATGATTATACTTTGAAGAAATGGGAACTAATTTTTCGGCTTCAAAGGCATCACCGTACATAACCATAGTTTTCATAACCTTGGCCATGGTTTCGCCCTTTTCACCGTTTAGAATTCTTTGTTGTTCATCGGTTAAAAACATAAACTATCACTCCTTATATTTTCATAGCGGTATCCCACGCCTGCCAAATAACGGTGCGGAGATTACCAACCTTTGATGCATCACCAATAACGTGAACGTGGCTTCCCTTTTTGGCAAGGGGTGCAGGATGATATCCAACAGACAAAATAACGTTATCAGCATCAATATCTACCTTGTTGCCATTTTTGTCGGTGATGGTAACACCGTTATCGCGGATTTCAGATACCTTGGATTCAAGATATACAGGAACCTTGTGAAGTTTGAAGAAATCCCTGAGGAAACTTGTATTTGCAAGGCAGATACCGGGGGTGCATACAAGGTCATCCATCATCTCAACAATGGTAGGTCTTTTGCCGTTAAGATAAAGCTCATAAGCAATTTCGCAACCGGTAAGACCGCCGCCGATAATGGTAACGTTGTCGCCCACCTCTTTTTCGCCAAGAAGATAATCAAGGGCAGATATACCAAGTTCGGCACCCTTAACGGGAATAGAATTAGCAACCGCACCGGTAGCAATAATAATCTCATCGGCTTTGATATCTTTAATATCCTTAATTTCGGTGTTGAGTTTAACCTCAATGGAGGGATATTTGGTAAGTTCGCGTTTGTACCAGGCAATAAGTGCCTTATCCTTTTCTTTAAAAGAGGGAGCGGCAGCGGCAATAAATACACCGCCTAATCTGTCGGTTTTCTCATAAAGGGTAACCGAGTGTCCTCTCTTGGCAAGAACGATAGCCGCCTCCATACCGCCTATACCGCCACCGATAACCGCAACGTTTTTAACCTTTTTAGCGGGTGCGATGTAGTGTTTTTTAGATTGCATAGTTTCGGCATTAATAGCACAACGGGAAAGACCCATTGTATCGGTGAGGTCTTGGGTGTTGGCGTGACCTTTGGATTTAGAGAAGTTAAAACAACCGTTATGACAACAAATGCAGGGTTTGATATCTTCAACGCGGTCCTCAATGAGTTTAGTGACCCATTCGCCGTCGGCAAGGAATTGACGGGCAACGCCCATAGCATCGATAAGTCCGTCAGCAACCGCCTTTGCACCAACCTCGGGTTCCATTCTACCTGCACAAACCACGGGGATATCTACACACTTTTTAATGTGAGCTACATCCTCAAGGTTGCAGTTCTGAGGCATATACATTGGGGGATGTGCCCAGTACCAGGAATCGTAGGTTCCGTTGTCGGCGTTAAGCATATCGTAACCTGCATCCTGAAGATACTTTGCAGCCCTTTCGGATTCCTCCATTTGACGGCCAACCTCAACGTAATCTTCACCGGGAAGAGCACCTTCGCAAAAACCTTTAACCTTAGATTCAACAGAATATCTTAAAGATACGGGGAAATCATCACCGCAGGATTCTTTAATTGCCTTAACCACTTCAACGGGGAAACGGAAACGGTTTTCAAAGGATCCGCCGTATTCGTCGGTGCGTTTGTTGGTCCATTCCATTGTAAATTGGTCAAGAAGATATCCCTCGTGAACGGCGTGAACCTCAACACCGTCAACCCCTGCATCCTTACAAAGTTTTGCGGTCTTAGCAAATGCCTCAATGATTTCGTGTATTTGCTCCTTGGTCATTTCGGGGGTGGTGATATCCTCCGCCCAACGGGAGGGAAGGGGACTGGGACTTGCCAGTTCATGATTTGTATCAAGAATAGGTTTAAGAAGTGCTCTTGTAACGGGATTTTTATGCATAGGTGCAATAAGTTCGGTAATAGCCCAAGAACGACCCATACCTGCGGTTAATTGAATAAATAATTTTGCACCGGTTTTATGAATTTCATCCATAAACTCTTTAAGGTCTTCAAACATCTTGGGATTTTGCCAAAGCCATTTGCCCCAAAAGGTATCACGAAGAGGAGCAATACCAGGTATGATAAGTCCAACGTTGTTGTTGGCTCTCTCAAGGAAAAGTTTAGCTGCTTCCTTGTCAAATTTACAACCTGTCAGTTCAAACCAACCGAAAAGGGATGTACCACCCATAGGGCACATAACAATTCGGTTTTTAATCTCGACGTTACCAACCTTCCAAGGGGTAAATAACGCTTCGTATTTTTGATCCATAAATAACACTTCCTTTGTATGAATAATAAAAAATATTATATATATTATACCATAAAAACAAAAAATTGGCAATGGTGTAATTATTAACAAACAATAAATAAAAGCGATAAAAGTGCTAAAAATATAAAAAACGAAAGGAATAAAAATATGGCACGAAGAATAGGTAAATATACGATTTTTTACGATAATCCCCCCGTAATAGAATCCTACGCCTCGGTGGCAGGGAAAAAGGAATCGGAAGGGCCTCTCGGTAAGATGTTCGATAGAGTTTTCGACGATGAATATTTAGGTCAGGATTCCTTTGAAAAAGCCGAAAGCGAAATGCAACGGCAGGTGCTGTCGATTGCTATGGAAAAAGGGGAAATAACCCCCACCGATATAGACGTTCTATTTGCAGGAGACCTCTTAAACCAATGCGCCGCATCCACCTTCGGACTAGGAGATTATAATATCCCCTATGTTGGCATATACGGTGCTTGTTCCACAATGGCATTGGGACTTTGTATGGCATCAAGTTTTGTGGATGGCGGACTCGCCAAGCGTACCGCCTGCGTAACATCATCTCATTTTTGCGCAAGTGAAAGACAGTTTAGATTACCCCTTGAATATGGCGGACAACGCACCCCCACCGCCCAGTGGACAGTAACAGGAGCGGGAGCAGTCGTTGTAACCTCTCTTAAGAATACAGGCATAAAAATTCGAGGCATAACCCTCGGCAGAACGGTGGATAAAGGTATAACCGACGTCAATAATATGGGCGCCGCCATGGCACCTGATGATGTTAAAATAAGACCATACCCATAGGGTCACGGCGTTTGGACCTTAGACTTGTTTTCGGTTGTTATTTCCGCTTTGGCGGTGTTAAAAATGCTCGAAATGCAGTAAAGCATTTCTCCGCTTTTCGCCTTGCCAAAACAAAAATAACTTAAACCTAAAAAACTTCGTCACACCCAAACACCGCTACCCTCGAAGGTATGGTCTTTTTCTACACAAAAATCTACATAAAAAGGGGGTTATAGCACTACATAATCTACATTCATAAAGGATAAACTGTCAAAAATAATTGTCGTCAATTTCTGCTTTTTTTCTCTCATGTTCTTAATCTCTCTCTTGCGACCTAATGTTCAACCCTAGACACGGCGGGTTAACTAATACTATAGATTAGGTCCGAAACCTGCCGTGAAAATTCAATAAAAAACATCCTGAAAACCCGCTATTTAAGCGGGTTTTCGCCATTTTGCGATAAAATTTTCATATTCAAAGTTTATTGCGATAATTATACTTGTTTAAAACTTGTTTTTTGCGTTTTGTAGTCACTTCCGTATAAATTTCGGTAGTTGAAACACTACTATGACCTAAAATTTCTTGAACAGAACGTAGGTCTGCACCGTTGGCTAAAAGATTTGTAGCAAACGTATGCCTAAGATAATGTGGGGTGGAATTAGTATTAATTCCGGATTTCTTTTTTAATGAGTTATAGATATACTCGATGCCATGAATACTTATGGGTTCACCGTATCGATTTACAAATAACATATCGGTATTTGTAAGGCGCGTTTTTCTTATTTTTATCCATGAAGTTATATTATTCCAAGTTTCAGGACAAGAGATGTATATTAGTCGTTGTTTTCTACCTTTGCCATGAATTAAAATAACGCGTTCAGAACCTATGATATCATTAATAGTTATATTTGCAGCTTCAGCTATACGTATGCCGGTGCTTATTAGAATATCAATTAAAGCTAAATTGCGTGATGTTTTCCATTTTTCAAAGTCACTATTTGCGTTAATAGATTGCTCAGTTACACATGATAACAACTTAGAAGTTTCTTTAATTGCAAGGGTTTTGGGTAGTCTTTTCTCTTTTTTGAATTTGAAATGATGTGATGAGAAAAAGTTGTTTTCTATGTAGTTTTTAGAATGCAAATATTCAAAAAACATTTTAAGAACAATTATCTTTCTATTAATAGTTGTGTCTTTTAAATTACGGGTAATGGTAAGTTCCTGAATATACTGTAGAATAGATTCATTACTTAATTTATGATTGTTAATAAAAGAATTAAAATCATTTAAATCGGATTTATAAGCCGTAATAGTTTTTTCTGATAAATTTTTTGTTGACTGCACTAATTGGATGAATTCAGGAATAATTAAATTTAAATCTTTCATATTGCACCTCATATTTCGATAATATATTGAATATTTTACCAAAATACGTTATAATAGTCCTACAAAGAACTTACAATAACTACAAATTATTGTAAGTTAGATAGTGTAAATAATTCGAAATTTTGAAGAAACATGAGGGTAAAAGATGTCGTTTGATGCACATAAATATGCAGATGTTTTTGAGAAACTAGCTTGCAAAATAATTGCA
>JAFVID010000085.1 GCA_017474205.1 Clostridia bacterium
AAAGGGGATACCGCCATCGGAATGATTTCTTCGGCGGCCATGGCGGTGGGAGTGATTTTATATCATCTCAACGGCGGCATGACGGCCGACGCTTGCAACAGCCTGTTCGGTTCAGCTTCGGTGGTTACCCTGTCCCCCAAAGACAGTATCATCAGCCTGGTGCTGGCGGTGTTGGTCATTGGCTTGTTTATTTTATTTTATCACCGAATTTTTGCCATTACCTTTGATGGAACCTTTGCGATGGCTTGCACCGGTGGCGTGAAAGGATTTAGCCTTTTGCTTTCTCTACTCACTTCGGTAACGGTGGTGGTGGGCATGAAAATGATGGGAGCAGTCATGATCTCTGCTTTAATTATTTTCCCGGCTGTCAGTGCTATGCGGGTTTGCAAAAGTTTCCGGGGTGTGGTCATAACCGCCGCCCTTTTGGCGATGGGGTGTTATCTTGTGGGATTTACAGCCGCCTGCCTTTGGGGACTTCCCACCGGACCCTGCGTTGTGGTGGTCAATCTTCTTACTTTCTCGATTTGTTCTTTTTGGGAAAAAGGAGTAAAGCATAAGCAGGGTTCATGACTTGACAAACGGCAGGGTTTGTCTTAGAATAAAGTAAAATATTTGGTTGGTTGTATTTATGAAAGTATTGTTGATACGCATACTGGTTTTGGGGCTGCGAATTTTGTATTGCCCCATGAAGCTTCGCAAAACCAAAAATAAAATTTTATATCTTTCCCGTCAGTCCAACACCCCCTCGGCGGATATGTTGGCTCTTAAAAGGGAAATAGAAATGCTTGCACCCCAAACAAACCAAGAATTTCGGCTTCGGCTGTTACGGGATGAGAAGGGCCTTTCCCTTTCTTATTTGTTTGGGATTTTAGGGGATATGTGGTCCTTGGCATCCGCCAAGGTTGCGGTGACCGATACCTATTCCATCCCCTTGTCCTGCTTGCACCACAAAAATAAGTTGCAAACGGTGCAAATTTGGCACGCTTTGGGGGCGGTAAAGCAATTTGGGTTGCAGTCGGCAGGCAAAGCCCAAGGTCGGGATGCCGGGGTATCAAAAGCTTTGTGCATGCACAAAAATTACGATCATGTGATTGCACCTTCTCAAACCACCGCTGAGTTTTACAGTAAAGCTTTTGGTTGTGATCTGTCGGTCATGCGGATTTTTTCCTTGCCCCGGGTGGATGCTATTTTAAAGGGCGATTGCCGTCGGGAAGAATTTATAAAGGAAAATCCCCGTTTTGCAAACAAACGGTTGATTTTATATGTTCCCACCTTTCGGGAAAAGGATCATTTGTTTATTCAACAGCTTCACCGTGCCTTTGCCGGGGAAGAAACCTTGGGTCTTGTGGTGGCTCCCCATCCTTTGAGCCAAAGTGCCAAAGAGCCGTTGTACCAATTGGCAGGCGATTTTTCAACCTATGATCTAATGAAACTGTGCGATGAAATGATTACCGATTATTCCGCATGTTCGGTGGAAGCATCACTGCTATTAAAACCCTTGCGGTTTTTCCTGCCGGATTATGAGGAGTATAAGCAAGAGCAGGGGTTGAATGTGGAATTGACCCGATGGTTTCCCACTGTCTGTTATTTCTCGGCAGAAGAACTGGTGGAATCAGTAAAACAGGGGGACTATCCCTTGGAAAATGCAAAAACCTTCGCCAACTGTTTTGTGGAAAATAAAGGAACAGATAATGCTAAAAAATTAGCAAATTTCGTTTGTTCCTTATTATAATAAGTGAGGATAAAACTATGAAACGCATTTTAACTTACGGAACTTTTGATTTATTACATTACGGTCATATTCGTATATTAAAACGGGCCAAGGAGTTGGGTGATTATTTGGTGGTTGCCATTTCCACCGATGAATTCAACGCCATTAAAGGTAAAAAAGCCTATTACGATTATGAAACCCGCAAAAAAATGCTGGAAGCCATTCGCTATGTGGATCTGGTGATTCCCGAAGAAACCTGGGAACAAAAGATCCAAGACGTGAAAGACTATAAGATCGACGTTGTGGTCATGGGTGACGACTGGGCAGGCAGTGACAAATTCGATTATTTGAAAGAATACTGTGAAGTGAAGTTTTTGGAACGGACTCCCGGTATTTCTACCACCCAAATTAAATCCGATTTGAACAAATAATCACCGGAAGGATACACACCATGGTAGGTTCGTTGGTTCACAAATTCAAAGGAATAAAAAACAATTGGCAGCCGTCGTATATACGCTACGGC
>JAFVID010000086.1 GCA_017474205.1 Clostridia bacterium
ATACCACCGCGAACGGTGAGGATACCTTGGGATGCCTTCATACCGGTGATATCTTCGGGAGAGGTTTCAAGACGAACGAGGATAACCTTTTCACCACGTGCATTCCATTCAGCAGCATCGTCGGCAGTAAATACAGCTTTACCGCAAGCAGCACCGGGGGATGCGCCAAGACCTTTACCAATAGGAGCAGTAGCTTTAAGAGCTTTTGCATCGAATTGGGGATGGAGAAGGGTATCGAGGTTACGGGGATCGATCATAGCAACAGCTTGTTTCTTGTCGATCATATTTTCAGCAACGAGGTCGCAAGCGATTTTGAGAGCAGCTTTAGCGGTTCTCTTACCGTTACGGGTTTGAAGCATATAAAGTTTGCCGTGTTCAACGGTGAATTCCATATCTTGCATATCGCGATAGTGGTCTTCAAGGGTCAAGCATACTTGTTTGAATTGTTCAAAAGCTTCGGGGAATTTGTCAGCCATTTCAGCGATGGGCATAGGAGTACGAACACCGGCAACAACGTCTTCACCTTGAGCGTTGGTGAGGAATTCACCCATAAGGTGTTTTTCACCGGTAGCGGGGTCACGGGTAAATGCAACACCGGTACCACAGTCATCACCCATGTTACCGAAAGCCATCATTTGAACGTTAACAGCGGTACCCCAAGAGTAGGGGATATCGTTGTCACGACGATAAACGTTTGCACGGGGGTTGTCCCAAGAACGGAAAACTGCTTCAACAGCGCCCATAAGTTGTTCTTTAGGATCAGAGGGGAAATCTTTGCCGATTTTGTTTTTGTATTCAGCTTTGAATTGACCGGCAAGGGTTTTAAGATCATCAGCGGTGAGGTCAACGTCTTGGGTAACACCCTTAGCTTCCTTCATTTCGTCGATGAGTTCTTCAAAGTATTTCTTACCAACTTCCATAACAACGTCGGAATACATTTGAATAAATCTTCTGTAGCAGTCCCAAGCCCAACGGGGATTGTTGGATTGTTCAGCCATAACCTCAACAACTTCCTCGTTAAGACCGAGGTTGAGGATGGTGTCCATCATACCGGGCATGGAAGCACGAGCACCGGAACGAACAGATACGAGAAGGGGATTTTTAACATCGCCGAATTTTTTACCGGTGATGCCTTCCATCTTGTCGATACCGTCCATGATTTGTGCCATGATTTCATCATTGATTTTTTTGCCATCATCGTAGTATTGAGTACATGCCTCAGTAGATACGGTGAAACCTTGGGGAACAGGAAGACCGATTTTGGTCATCTCTGCCAAGTTGGCACCTTTACCGCCGAGAAGCTCACGCATTGAAGCGTCGCCTTCGGAGAAAAGATAAACAAACTTTTTGCTCATTTAATATAACATCCTTTCCATGATTTGAAACATCTTTAGATGAAACGTGAAAAGGGCATAATAATCCCGTTTTCAGTTTCAAAGGATATTATAACAAATTCAAATGTGAATTTCCACTATTTTATAAGAAAAAATTTCACTATATTTTGAGGTTTTTTTGTACATATTAACAATAAATTGTTGTATTGTAAAATTATACTTGAAAATTATAAAAAAAAGTTGCATAATGTATTAGTACGATTGTTGAATGATGTAATGGGTGAAATTTTTGATGTATCCAATATATCGTTCATCCAAAAGAAAATGAAAATACAACGGCAGAATGGAGAAAACAACATGAATTTACACGGTAAGGACATCAAAGTTTTTACAGCCAATTCCAATCCCGCAGTGGCACAGGAAATCGCTGATGTTTTGGGTTGCAAAGTATGCAATTCAGACGTACGCACCTTTTCAGATGGAGAAATCGCAGTATCCATCAACGAGTCGGTTCGTGGTTCGGACGTATTTATCGTTCAATCCACCTGTGAACCCGTAAACAATCACATAATGGAATTGCTTATTATGATAGACGCTATGAAGAGAGCATCCGCAGGTCGAATTACTGCAGTTATGCCTTACTTCGGTTACGCTCGTCAAGATAGAAAAGCAAAGGCAAGAGATCCCATCTCTGCAAAATTGGTTGCAGACCTTATTACCACCGCAGGAGCCGACCGCGTTCTCACAATGGACCTTCACGCTCCTCAGATTCAAGGATTCTTCAACATCCCTGTTGATCATCTTATGGGAGCTCCCATCCTTGCAAAACATTTTGGTAAGAAGTTTAAAAATGAACTTGACGACATTGTTGTTGTATCTCCCGACTTCGGTTCTGTTAACCGTTCCAGAATTTTTGCTCAGCGTCTTGGTACTCCCATCGCTATTGTTGACAAACGTCGTCAACGTGCAAACGTTAGTGAAGTTATGAATATTATCGGTGATGTTAAGGATAAAAAGGTAATTTTGGTTGATGATATGATTGATACCGCCGGTACCCTTTGCAATGCAGCAAAAGCCCTCGTTGAATTAGGCGGTGCAAAAGAAATTTATGCCTGTGCAACCCACGGCGTATTATCCGGCCCCGCTATTCAACGTATTCAAGATAGTGTAATTAAAGAAATCGTTCTTCTCGATACTGTACCCCTTTCCGAAGATAAGAAGATAGATAAACTCACCACTCTCCATACTGCACCTTTCTTTGCAGAAGCAATTGAAAGAATTTATGAAGACAAGCCCATGTCTACTATGTTTGATGGGGTTTAATATTGTTTTTGTACATACCCCTTTAGGAAGGAATATATTATAATGTATACCTAACAAGTTATGGATCATTTTATGAATCCCCGCAACGTGGGTGAACTTGCCGATGCTAACGGTGTTGGTGAAGTAGGTAACCCAAAATGCGGAGATATTATGAAAATGTTTATTAAGGTAGAAAATAACGTCATTGTAGATGTTAAATTCAAAACCTTTGGTTGTGGTTCTGCCATTGCAACCTCATCAATCGCTACCGAAATGATAAAAGGAAAAACCATTGAAGAAGCATTGGCACTTTCAAATAAAGAGGTTGTTGAAGCTCTTGGAGGACTTCCCGCCCATAAAATTCACTGTTCTGTTCTTGCAGAGCAATCTATTAAGGTAGCAATCGCCGATTACTATACCCGTCAAGGTATAGATCCCACCCCCATCGTTGGCGAAATTCACGATTGTGAAGATTGTCATGATGGTTGCTGCCATTAGTATTTTAATGTAAATCATCTTCATTTTATACCGAATAGGAGGATATGAATTATGAGTTTTTTAGATGAAACCGTTGATTTTGCTAAAGAAGTTTTTGACCAAGCGGTTGTAATTACCGCCGAAACAGTAGAAGTTCAAAAAATCAAATTATCCATCGCAAAAAAGAAAAGTGAAATAAACAAGAGTTTTAAATCCTTAGGCGAATGTTATTATTCGGTAAACAATGGTGATCAAAGTAGAGTTGAAGGTTGCGAACTTTTGTGCGAAGTGATCGCTGAACAAAAGAAAGAACTTCGTGAGTTAGTTTCACAACTTGAAGAAATCAAAAACACCCGTATTTGCCCCGAATGTAAAGCAAAAAACGGACGTAATGCTACCTATTGTAACAACTGTGGTAAAAAGTTTTAGTATGCAAACACAGTATGTAAGTCATAGCGAAGCCGAAACCGAAAAAATTGCCGCTGACTGTGCTTTAGAAATATATCAAAAGGGATATCGCACAGTGGCCTTTAGTGGCGATTTAGGAGCAGGGAAGACCGCCTTTACCAGAGGATTTTGCCGAGGCGCAGGTTATAATGGAGAGGTAACCTCTCCCACCTTTGCCATAATGCACGAATATATAGGAGGCAAATTCCCTATTTATCACTTTGATATGTATCGAGTAATAGGTGAAGACGGACTATATTCCTGTGGCTTTTTTGATTATGTAGATACAGATGCTTTGCTTATGATAGAGTGGAGCGAAAACGTATTTGAATTCTTGCCCGAAAACACCCTTAAAATAGAAATTTTACGAGGCAATGAAGAGAATGAAAGAATAATAAATATAGGTTAGGATGAGGTAGAATTGTATATATTAGCAGTGGATACATCATCCAAAACAGCATCGGTGGCACTGCTTAAAGATAAATCAGTTGTTGGTGAATATTTTTCCAACGCGGGCTTTCAACATAGTAGTACCTTAATGCCGATGATACATTCCTTGCTCCAGTGTAGCAAGGTGTCTGCAAGTGATATCGACCTTTATGCAGTAATCACCGGGCCCGGCTCTTTTACGGGGGTTAGAATAGGTGTTTCTGCAGTAAAGGGTATGGCGTATGCCCGCAATAAACCCTGTGTAGAGGTATCGCCCCTTGAGACAATGGCTATGAATTTGGCGGATTTTGAGGGAATTGTGTGTCCTACTATGGATGCAAGATGCAATCAAGTTTACAACGCTCTGTTTAAGTGTGAAAAGGGTGTTGTAAGTCGACTTTGCGAAGACCGAGCCATAAAAATTGATGCCTTAATTGAGGAGTTAAAAGACCAAAAGGTGTGCTTTTTGGGTGATGGAGCAAAACTTTGTATAAAAGCCGGGGAAGAAGCAGGACTTAACTGTTTTATCCCCGATGAAAACAATCTTTATCCCAAAGCATCAAGCGTTGGTTTAATAGGATATGAAAAGAATAATAAAGGAGAAATTGTTTCGGCAGAAAAATTATCTCCTCTTTATTTAAGACCTCCCCAAGCGGAGAGAATGAAAACCGAAAATAGTGAAAGGAAGTAATATAAATGAAAATAGCAGTTGGTTGCGACCACGGCGGATTTGAACTTAAAGAAGCAATTGTAGAACATCTTCAAAAAAGAGGATTCGAAGTGCTCGATAAAGGAATCCACGAATGCAAATCGGTAAACTATCCCGAAATTGCTGTTAAGGTTGGTAAGGCAATCCAAGACGGAGAAGCCGAAAGAGGTATCCTTGTTTGCGGCACAGGTATTGGAATGTCTATGGCAGCAAATAAAATGAAGGGCATCCGTGCCGCAGTTGTATCTGATTATTTCAGTGCAAAATTCACCCGTCTTCACAACGATACTCAAATACTTTGCCTCGGCGGTAGAGTAGTAGGTGTTGGTCTCGGTCTTGAACTCGTTGACATTTTTGTAGATACCGAATACGAAGGCGGACGTCATCAAACCCGTCTTGATATGATGGCAGAGATTGAAAATCAAAGATAATTACCTTTACACACAAAAAAACGCAATAATATTATCACTATTTTATGCAAAATGATAATTTGTTCGTTAATGTGTATAAATATTCTTGAAAAAATTTGTTAAATCAAATAATTGAAAATTAAAAAATTGTTTGATATAATAAATCGGTAAATATGCGGAATAGTGTGTTTTCAAAGTGCATTATTCCTTTTCGCCCTTTGAAATAAGGGCACAATACATAAATTGGAGGAAGCAAAATGGCAAGTTTGTCCCTTAAACACATCGGCAAAAAATATGCTGGTGGCGTAATGGCAGTATCTGACTTTAACCTTGAAATTAAAGACAAGGAATTTATCATCTTGGTAGGACCTTCCGGTTGCGGTAAGTCCACCACCCTTCGTATGATCGCAGGTCTTGAAGAAATCACCGAAGGTGAACTCTTCATCGGTGATCGTCTCGTTAACGATATCGCTCCTAAAGATCGTGATATCGCAATGGTTTTCCAAAACTACGCTCTTTATCCCCATATGACCGTTTTCGGTAATATGGCTTTCGGTCTTAAACTCCGTAAGGTTCCCAAAGAAGAAATCAAACGCAGAGTTGAAGAAGCAGCTCGAATCCTCGATATCGCTCACCTTCTCGACCGTAAACCCAAGGCACTTTCCGGTGGTCAACGTCAACGTGTTGCTTTGGGCCGTGCTATCGTTCGTGATCCTGCAGTTTTCCTTCTCGACGAACCTCTTTCCAACTTGGATGCTAAACTCCGTGCACAAATGCGTACCGAGCTTTCCAAACTTCATCAAAAATTAGGTACCACCTTCATCTACGTTACCCATGACCAAACCGAAGCTATGACCATGGCTGACCGTATCGTAGTTATGAAGGACGGTTACATCCAACAAGTTGATACTCCTCAACATCTTTACGATATCCCTTGCAACTCTTTCGTTGCTGGATTTATCGGTTCTCCCCAAATGAACTTCGTTGACTCTAAACTCATCAAAGAAGATGAATCTTTCTATCTTGAATTTGGTTCTGAAGATACCAAACGCCGTGCAGGTGTTAAATACAGAGTTAAACTTCCCGCTTCTAAAAACAATAAGGGCGTTTTGGAAGAATACATCGATAAAGAAGTTATCATGGGTATCCGTCCCGAACACGTACATGACGAAGCTATGTACCTTGAATCTATGACCGATGGTATTATCGATACCAAGGTTGAGGTTACCGAACTTATGGGTGCAGAAACCTATTTGTTCCTTGATTGTGAAGGCAACAAGTTTACTGCTCGTGTTGATCCCTCTACCACCGCAAAAATTGGTGAAACCATTAAGGTTGCTATCGATACCACCCGTATCCATATCTTCGATAAAGATACCGAAAGAACCATCACCAACTAATAATTTAAACCAACACAATACGGCGGTGAAAATAAACACCGCCGTATTTTTCATAATGGAGGATATGTAAATGAAATGTCCGTTTTGTGGATTTGAAGAAAGCAAGGTAATCGACTCTCGTCCCACCGACGAAGGTGAACGCATCCGTCGTCGTAGAGAATGTCTAAATTGCCAAAAGAGATTTACAACCTATGAAATCATAGAAAATCTACCCATTATAGTAGTTAAAAGAGATAACGCTCGCGAACAATTTGACCGTAATAAGCTCATCAATAGCTTAATGCGTGCCTGCGAAAAGCGTACAGTTTCCCTTTCTACCATTGAAAATGCGGTGGATGAAATTGAAAGTGTAATCCAAAACTCATTAGATAGAGAAGTTTCTTCTAAACAAATCGGTGAATTGGCTATGGATAAACTCAAAAACATAGACGAAGTTGCCTATGTTCGTTTTGCATCGGTTTACCGCCAATTTAGAGATATAAATACCTTTATGGAAGAACTTACTAAACTTCTTCAAGATAAATAGTGTGAAAATAAATTTTTTCCACAATTGAAAGGGTTACAACCATGGAAAAACAAATTATTAACCAATTAAGAGAAAAAGCAAAATCATTGGTTGAACAAATGGATTTAATAGAAAAAGCATCTATGCTTCGTTACGATTCACCGGGGATTCCTCGTTTGGGAATCCCTGCCTATAACTGGTGGAACGAAGGACTTCACGGCGTTGCTCGCACAGGCACCGCCACCGTTTTCCCTCAAGCCATTGGTATGGCGGCAATGTTTGACCCTGATTTCTTAAAAGAAATTGGTGATGTAGTAGCCACCGAAGCTCGTGCTAAATATAACGAAAACCAAAAACATGGTGTAGTTGGTCGTTATAAAGGTTTAACCCTTTGGTCACCAAATATCAATATTTTCCGTGACCCTCGTTGGGGACGCGGACAAGAAACTTATGGTGAAGACCCATATCTAACCTCTAAATTAGGTGTAGCATACATACAAGGTCTTCAGGGAGATAATCCTGAATTCCTTAAAACTGCCGCCTGTGCAAAGCACTACGCAGTGCATAGCGGACCCGAAGAAGGACGTCACGAATTTGATAGTGTTGTTGGTGAGAAAGATCTTTATGAAACCTACCTTCCTGCTTTCGAAGCTGCAGTAAAAGAGGGCGAAGTTGCCTCGGTAATGGGTGCTTACAATTGCCTTAATGGTGAAGTGTGTTGCGGTCACGAATGGATGATTCAAAACCTTTTGCGTGGACAATGGGGATTTGACGGATATTTCGTATCTGACTGTGGTGCTATTTATGACTTCCACGAAAATCATAAAGTAACTAAAACCCCCCAAGAATCCGCAGCAAAAGCGGTTCATGCCGGTTGTGATATCAACTGTGGTGATATATATTTGCATCTTGTACAAGCGGTAGAAAGTGGATTGCTTTCGGAAGAAGACCTCGACCGAAGTGTAATTCAAGCCCTTACCAGTCGTATGCAGTTGGGACTTCTTCGTGATGATTGTCCCTATGATCAAATTCCTTTTGATGTTGTGGATTGTAAAGAGCATCAGGATTTAGCCGTTAAAGCCGCTGAAAAATCTTGTGTTATGCTTAAAAATAACGGAATATTACCATTAGAATCCAAGAAATATACTTCAATTGCCGTTATAGGGCCCAATGCGATGAATGTAAACTGCCTTAACGGAAACTATAACGGGACTTCCTCTGAATATATTGACTTCGTAGACGGTATTCGCAAATTAGCAGATGAAGATACTGTAGTACGTTATGCCCGTGGTTGCCATCATTATTATCCCAAGGATGCTAACTGGGAAGAAAAGGAACTTCAGTCATTAAGCGAAGCCATTATTACCGCTAAAAATAGCGATCTTGTTGTACTTTGTTTAGGCCTTGACCCCACTTTTGAGGGTGAAGCAGGGGATGCTAACAACCCCTTCGGTGCAGGAGACAGAACCTCTCTTAAACTTCCCGAACCTCAACTTGAATTGGTTGAAGAAATTGCAAAGTTAAACAAACCCACCGTAGTAGTTCTTTCGGCAGGTAGTGCAGTTGATTTGAGTTTTGAAGATGCCAACTTTGATGCAATTCTTCATGCGTTCTATCCCGGCGGTCGTGGAGGACTCGCGGTAGCCAATCTCTTATTCGGCAAGGCATGTCCCCAAGGTAATCTTCCCGTTACTGTATATAAGGATGATAATGATCTTCCTCATTATCACGACTACAATATGACCAATCGTACCTATCGTTACTACACAGGAACACCTCTTTATCCCTTTGGATATGGACTTTCTTATGGTAAAGCATCCGTTAAGAATGTGGAAATGGCAGATGTCGCAGATGGTTCTTTACCAATTAAGGTAACCGTAGAAAATAACGGAGAATGGGATTTCGAACCTTTGGTACAGGTTTATATCAAGGGTAAAAAATCTCCTCTTGCACCCCTTAATCCCGCTCTTTGTGCATTCTCTCGCGTGCCCACTAAAGCAGGAGAGACCGCCGTTTTAGATATAACTGTAGATGAAAAAGCATTTACTGTTGTAAACGAAAAGGGTGAGCGTGTTATTGATGATGAAGAATTCGATATCTACGTTGGACTTTGTGGTCCCGACGCCCGTAGCATTGAACTTACCGGCCAATCGGTATTTTGCAAAACTGTAAAATTGATATAATGCAAAACACCACCTCAGTTGAGGTGGTGTTTTTGGTGTGGGTTAATAAATAATATATTTACCATCTATAATTACATATTTTACATTTATAAGTTTTTTCGTCTTTGCGTTTTTCTTCGGGTATTTCCTCACCGGCATAAGCATCACAATTTGGACACTTAAAATATTCTTGTCCGGTTTCGGGATTTTTGTTGTTAGATTTTGCCGCAAGAAGTCCAAATCCTGCTAATAATACAAATGCAGCAATAAACATCAATAACTTTTCTTCGGATAAATATCCTGCAATAAAAATAAATACACCTACACCTAAAATCGGTAAACCACCTTTATTCATAATCATTCCTCCAAAACAAAAAAAGTGTGAGCAACCGAAGTTACCCACACCGAAAAATGCAACTCCGATTGTTGTCACACAAACGTCATTTCCTCAAAAGAGTATATGAAAATAGAGAATGCATTTTTACCTAAGTAAAATACACTCTTATAGAGGAAATTATTCAGTTTGTGTGACAAATTAATTTTATCACAAGTAAGTAATTATTTCAACACTTTTATAGTAACTGTATTGTTTCAACAAAAAATCCGCTGATATACTCAGCGGATTTTTTATGTCTTACTCTACTGTAATCTTAATGTTACCTGTATCGGTGGATATTTCACATTTTCCACCCGACGTTGTTTTTGGAACCTTTACACTGCCCGTATTGGTTTCGGCAAAGAATATTTTTTCAGATAAAAAACTACCCTTAACGTCGCCTGTATCGGTCTCAATATCCACCTGACCTGCATCGCATTTTGTGAAATTGACGTGGCCTGTGTCTCTTTCAATTTCCATTTTGTTTTCAGATATCACATTTTCAAGGTTGATGTTTCCCGTGCTTCCCTTAGATGCAAGATTCTTACATTTTGCGTTGAACAACTCCGCCTTGCCCGTAGATACGTTAATGTCCATATCACCCTTGCAATGGATATCATTAATGGTAATTTTACCCGTAGTAACCGAAAGATTAAGGTTGTTTGCAGAGATTTTATCAACAATGATATTCCCCGTAGAGGTCTTAATGTTAACGTCTCCCGATGCAGAGGCCAGATTCGTTACGTGACCCGTGCTTTCGGTAATATCAATACTCTCAAACTTAAAACTTTCGGGAATATTCACATTCCCCGTACTTGATTTAATGGTTAATTTACCGTAGTCACCCTTTGGAATAGATACCGTAATCTTTGGAGCTTCAAAGTATATTCCAATATGTTCATACCATTTTCTTGTATCCTCAATTTTAATGTTAAGTACTCCGTCAATAACGTTAACCGAGTGTGTATTTTTTGTTTGCTCATAACAAGTTATAACACCCTCATCGGTATCCGACGGGACAAATGTAATATCAGCAGTGTCAGATATAATGGAAATGTCCTTAAAATCATTCCCAATATTATGAGTGATTGTTACGTATTTAACTGTAGAAAGTTTACTAAAATCAAAATTCACGGCCATCATTACACCTCCAAATAAAATCGCACCCAAAAGTATAAGAGAGGTGGCACAAATAAGGGATATTTTCGTCTTTTTATCCATTACGCATCCTCCCTTTTAATGAATAATTTTTTTATCCAAAGTCCAATTTTCTTCGTGAGTAATACAATACCCTTCGATGCCCACTTGCAACCATAGTCAAAGAATATAGAAAGTCCACTTGCAATACAAGCAACGCTGAGCATCACAATGCCGGATAATACGTTGCCCTTTATTATAGTGATAATTCCGCAAACGAGTAGAGCAAAGGTGCTTGCCCCAAGTGCGATAGTTACCGCCCATAAGGATATAATACATACCCAAAACGATATGTAAATAGAAATAACGGCAGATAATAACGAGCCCAAAATAGATGCCCAAATAGGTGAACCAATGATGATAAGAACAATCACCCAAATAGGTAAATCGATCTTCTTTTTCATCTTGTCTTTGATAATTTTTGTAAGGGGAATATCATTAAGAATTTGAGATGTAATTTCCTCAATGTTTCCAAGTTCCGCAACCGCATCCTCCTCGGTAAGCCCCTCTTCAACTCGGTCATCAATCATTTCGCTGTAAAACGAAAGGCGTTCATCAATATCCTGGGAGGGAAGACCGCAAAGCCCATTTTTAAGTTTTTCAAGAAACTCTTGTTTGTTCATTTTGGATGTCCTCCTTCGTAATAAACTTATATATAGATAGCATTTCTTTCCATTCGTTCTTAAATTCTTCGATGCGATTAAGCCCTGCCGAGGTAATGTGATAATATTTTCTCAATCGACCCTCGTGTTCAGCGGTATGAACGGACAACATATTAGCCCTTTCAAGACGTTTAAGAATGGTATAAAGGGTAGATTCCGAAAGTTCAACGTAAGGTTTAACGTCTTTGATAATCTTGTATCCGTAGGAGTCCTCATTCTTAATAGCAGCCAAAACGCAAACGTCCAAAAGTCCCCTTTTGAGTTGAATATCCATACAATACCTCCTTTTGTATAATACATCGTAACACGAAGTATATAATTTGTCAAGAATTTATTTGAAATTGTGGGTAATTCTTGTCAAGGAATTATTTGTATGGTATAATCTATTATTATAAATATAGAGGTGCAATATGAATACGTTAGAAGCAATCGCAAACAGAAAATCCACTCGCAGTTTTAGGGCAGAGCAAATAAGCGAAGAATCCCTTGAAATTATCCTAAAAGCAGGATGTGCCGCCCCTGTAGCAATGGCAAGATACGATTCCCTTCACATCACCGTTGTTCAAAAGGATGAAATCATTGCCGAGATATTTGACGAGGCATCAGATATGATTACCAAAACTATTGGACACAAAATGGATATGAATTATGGCGCCAAAACCCTTGTTGTTGTTTCTTCTACCCCCGTCCATCGTAGTGGAACCGATTGTGTCAATGTGGGTATCGTGGTAGAGAATATGGTCCTTGCTGCCACCGATATCGGCGTGGATAGTTGCATTATGGGAGCACCTATAGCATCCCTTGCACAAAACACCGACCTATCTAATAATATCGGTATTCCCGAAGGGTTTACCCCTATCCTCGGTGTCGTATTTGGATACGCCACCGAAAAAGAATCTCCAAAACAACATACAATCTCTATCAATAGAGTATAATCAACAAACAATTTACAAACATTCAAATAAAAATAAGATTAAAATACACAAAAGCCCTCGTTCTAAGGATGAGGGCTTTTGTTAAGTTATTTATAAATACTTTGAAATATAAAAAGCGAGGCAGTCCGTCGAGTCGGACACAATCCTCGCTTTTGGTCGGAGTAGCGTTATAGTAATCAAGCGTAAACCCGCATAAATACTAGGTTTTTTGCAGCCATAAACAGTACATATCCCTGAATTTTACTCTTCTTTGAATTTTATACGAATTATTGTGAACGGGTATGAGGTTAAATTAGGTCTTTGCGGTGTTATTTTTATGGATCGTTTTCCAACCTTTATGGTTTGATCCTCGTAATAAACTTGATGCTCTTGGATTCCATGTGTAACCACATATGCGGCATTTGGCTTTAACCGGATTGTGTCTTCCGGTATATTCTCCAATAATCTCTATATCCGGATTTGCTTTTCTTACTTGTTCTTCAAATATTTCTTGTTCTTTTACGAATTTTTTGTGTGCTAATTTTGTTCCACATTTTCTGCATCCGTCTCCTGCAAGCATACTTGCAGGAACACCGTCCCATTCAAAGCCGCATGTATTACACTTAACATGAATTCTTTTGTTAGCGTTTACATATTTGCCAAGCACCTCTATTGTAGGGTGTAATTCATACATTGATTTAACAAAATCAATATGTGTTTTTGCTTTAGAGTTTTCATAAGCAAGGCGTTCCACTTCATCCCATTGTTTTTCTACAAAGTCTAATTGTATATTAGCAATTTCAAAAAGCTTTTTTACAAGGTCTATAATAATACAGCGATCCGCCTTGTTCAAATCATCATCAAAAACAAAACAATCATCTTCGAAAGGAGCGGATTGAGATATGGGGTAATTATCATAAATTGTTATTAGTCGAATTCCTTTAGATATGCATTTTTCTCTTTTGATTTTATCTCTTTCTAAAGAGCGCCTGTGTAAATACCAGTTTCCTGGTTCTATTGCAATATTCAAGCTTGGAATATAAATATCTAATTCCATTCCAATGACGGACTTGTTTCTTGATAAAACTTTATCTTTTCCAAGGGCAAATTCAAAACTGGTTTTGATGAATTGTTCCATAAAACTCGTGCCAGATTTTGCACATCGTGGACAACCGTGTTTTTGCAATAATGAATATGGCTTTGCTTGCCAATTATGTCCGCACACTTTGCAAACGCAATGCATGTTAGTGTGTCCGCTAACATATTCTCCAACAAATTCTATGGTTGGTTGAACTACGGACATTTCGGCAATAAATTGTTCGTGAGTCTTTAATCCGGTTTTTCCTTTGTTGTTTTTTGCTCCTTTTTTAGCACTGCAAAAACGGCACGAACGTCCTTGCGTTAAGGTATAGGCTTTGGGATTCCACTCATATCCACATTTTTTGCATTTAACTGCAATTCTATCGTGGGCTTTTGTATACATTCCCAAAATCTCAATATTGGGGTTTATTTCACTCATTATTTTAACAAACTCTTCATGTGTTCGCGCCATCTTGTTCACCTTTTTATTATATAATACATATGCTGCAACTTGAAGCGTTTACCTGCCCCAGTAGGCTTTGGCAGCTGCAAGCATTTCTCGCAATCCATTTCTACATTCTTTCTTAGTTAACTTCATAGTCGTTAGCATTGTTGGTGTGTGCTCAGAAATTTGAGGTAATAAATGAATTTTGGATTTTAGCTTATCTTCCCAACCTTGTTCCCATATTCTAGGGACGGCTTCTCTACATGAAAAAGGTATTTTGCTGAAGTGATTTTGCATTTTCCCAAATGAGAATTCACATAAAAATACGGTTTTTCTGAGATCTGTTCCTATTAATTTTTGTGCGTCCGACCCTAGGGTTTGAAGGGTGGGGGCTTCCCTGCTTATGGTTCTGTTTTTCCACGCTGTAGTTGAAAAACAATGAAAATCGCAAGAGTCGTATGCAAACAATATTTTTTCTGCAGAAGATAATTGTAAAGCGTTTAAGTTTTTTACTTCATTTTCATTTGTTATATTCACATACAATTTATCTTTGAAACGAGGATACATTTTCTTGTCATATATAACAACAAGATGATTTGGTGATATAGGAAATAATAAAATTAACCCCATACAACCATATCCAATAGTAGGCTTGTGAAATGGGTTTATTGCAATTACAGGTACATCTGACGAAATGAGGCGACCTTTCGTTTGGTAGTTAATAATAATAAGACCCATGTCACTAACGATATTTGTAAATTCATCTATGTGTTGGAGGTTTTCGGCTGGAGTAATTTCTTCTGCAGCACGCTCAACACATATTGCCTTTGCCTTTTCATCAAAGATGAGTCCGTTGTTAGCATAAATGCTTTTTCCATACTCTATCAACAGTTCACAACGTTGCTTTTTCATAAATATGTATTGTCCCGATGTGCGTTGTCTTTGATATAACGCAAACTGCTTGAGAAGATCAATTTGCTCTTCAGAAAGAGCTCTTCTTTCTAGTGCAAGACGGAATGCGTCTGCCCATTTGGATTCCAAATCCGAAAGCTTATTTTCCCAGACTCCATCTTCGCCATAAAAATAATCTTTATAACACTGATTTTTGTATGGAACAGGATAAGCACACATTCTTTTTTCGATATTGTAAACAGCAAACTCTTTATTGGAATTTGCGAAGAGAGACATATAAAACTTAGGCACAAAATGCTGCTTTTTCTTTCCTGCCATAACTTTAGCACCTCACTTTTGAAATTATTACCTATAAAGTATACCATAAAATTTTCCAATAGTAAACATGCACTTTTTTATGATAAAAATAGACAAAAAAGGAGTGATGTTATTTGTTTGTTTAATAATTTTAAATCAGTAAAAATTCACAGGAGAATGTGAAAAAACATTTATAAAAAGAAAAATCCAAACTCGACAAATAGTCGAATTTGGATTTTTGGTCGAGATGACAGGATTCGAACCTGCGGCCCCTTCGTCCCGAACGAAGTGCGCTACCAAACTGCGCTACATCTCGCTATTAAATTTACCAAAATATTATAAAATGTCCCCCTGCTTTTGTCAAGGGATTTTATAGGCATATATTAAATAAAATATTGTCAAAATATAAATATTATTGTTGAAAACAAAAAATGTATATGATATAATTCTTCCATATAGTTGAAAAGGGGAGATATTATGAGTGGAATGCTTATTTCGATTGAAAAATCAAATAATGATGAAGTAAAAAGTACCGCTTCCACCGCCTTTTGCATAAAAGGTACATTTGATCCCGATGATATTACAAAAACTCTTGGCCTTACGCCCTCTAGATCTTGGAAGATAAATGATCCCATAGTATCGAAAAAGTTTCAGTTCGATGCAGGAGCGAAACGCCTTTTTTCAATGTGGAGTTATGGATATAATGACTCTTACAATGGAGATATTTCCCGTCAAATCCGCAACACCATAAGTGATTTAAGACCAAGAATTCCCCTTATTAAAGAATTTGTCGAAAAGAATAATTGTCAGGTTTATATTCAGGTTGTTTGCGACACCACTGCAGGGGACGTAACCCCTAATTTCTCAATAGACACAGATATTATTGACTTTTGCAAATTAGTTGGTGCTAAAATTGATGTAGATATGAATATTTTTTAGGTGAATACTGATGAAAAAACAAGAAAAAACAAACGTAATGCGTATTTTAGACCAGCATAAAATTGAATATAATTCCTACACATATCCAACCGATAGTTCAACCAACGGGGTAGACGTGGCAAACTCCATCGGGCAAGATCCCAATCAAGTGTTCAAAACTCTTGTAACGGTGGGTGCATCCAAAAGAAACTACGTTTTTGTTATCCCTGTTAATGAAGAACTTGACCTTAAAAAAGCAGCAAAATCGGTTGGAGAAAAAAGTATTCAAATGGTCAAATCCAAGGAACTTTTACCCCTTACAGGATATATCCACGGAGGATGTTCTCCAATTGGTATGAAGAAGTTTTTCCAAACCACCATTCATACCACTGCTAAAGATTTTGAAACCATTATTTTTAGCGGAGGCAAAATAGGTTTTCAGGTAGAGGTATCCCTTGAAAATCTTTCCAAGGTAATAACCTTTAAGGTTGAAGATGTTATTAGTACCATATAATTTTTAAAAGAAGAAAGGAAGTGTTTTACGTAATGTCCCATATATGCGAAAAATGCGGAGGAATACTTGAGTTCCTAAATGAAACTCCAATGACAGTGTGTGAATATTGCGGTAGTGAACAATTCCTTTTTGTCGAAACAACTGAAAAAAACACCTTGAAGTCACGAATAGTATCCTTTTTTCAGCGTAAAAAAGGTGATGAAAAATCAGGGAATTTGGATTTTCAAATTTACGTAGAAATTAAAGAATATTTGCGTAAAAACCGTATGCGTGTTCATCGAAACGCTATTGACATTTTAAAGAATATTGAACCAAAAGAAAATAAAACTGACTTTTTAGAAAAATACAAAAATGAAATAGATGAGTTAAAAAGAGAAATAATGTTTCTCCATCTTTCCGAGTGGATAGAACAGGCCGAAACCTATGAGGAATTTAATGTTTTAGAAAGATTATATACCTCCCTTGGAGATTATCTTAACTCTAAATTCTTAGCAAAAGAATGTTATACTAAACTTTGCGAATTGGGATATAATGAAGCCAAAACACTTTCTATTTTCCCCACAGCAGAAAAAAATAGAAAAGCCCTTGAAATTCTAAAAAGGATTAGGGGATATAGAGATTCCGACGTAATGGCGGAAATCGTAAAAAATAATATCTATGAATTAGAACGAGAAGAACTTTATATCAGGGCGATGAACTGCAAGGTCGAATGTTCTGTTAAATCCCTTGCCGAAGCAATCTCGATTTTAGATAAAATCAGCAACTATCGCGATGCTAAAAAGCAAAGGGATATTTGCAAAAAACTTATAGCCGAAATGCAACAAACCGAACTTAAAAAGGCGGAACTTAAAAAGCACAGTGAAAATGCACAAGGGCATTTCCAAGATTATCGCCGTAGTTCCGATGAACTTAAATGGACACTACAGCGTAAGGATAGGGCAGACCTTATTAGTCAAATGAAGTCCGATGTTCAAAGCAATATCGTATCCTTTGGTCATCACGACGGAGAACCTTTGGAATGGTTCTTGCTTGACGGTTCAGATAAATTTGTTAAACTTATCTGTGTTAAAAATATTTATCAGTTAGCGGGAATGACCATTACCCCGGCGGATTATGCTTGGGCAGATTCGAGTGTCCGTCATTGGCTTAACGATGAGTTTTACAACGATTCCTTTACCGAAACAGAAAGAATGTTAATGGTAAGTACCGGTAGAGATTTTGAACGCGTGTTTAGTTTTGATGAAACTTCACGAATTTACGATAAAATATATATCATCAATAAGATGGAATATTTGAGAAATAATTATCGCATTGAGTCTTTTAGAAATTCCGGGCTTTATGAAAACACCAATTTACCTTGGTTGTTGTGTTCGTCGGTTTCGGTAAGGCATTACGTCGATAAAAAGGGCGAAATTAGAGGCCTTTATAACGAGGAGGTTAAACTAACCGCCCATCCTATGATAACCCTTGATATCCGCGATAATTAAGCAATATAACTAAAACCGAGTGATTATATGTCACTCGGTTTTTTGTTTAAGTATTTTATCCTTCAAAACTATTGATAAGGAAGTTATAAAAAGTTTCGGAATAGTCGGAGTTGTTAGGATAAAGATCAAATATAAGTTCTCTTTTACAAGTGGGGGATTTTATGGGCAATAAAACAACCTCATCATTTTGAATATCGCCCCAAGAATATTCAGGCCAAAAAGCAATTCCGGCACCGGTACTAACTATATTCTTAACGGCAGAAGGGGCGTCGGATTCAAATAATACTTTAGGGGTAAATCCAACAGAGGAGCAAAATTTATTGCATACCATACCAAAAAGGCGAGAGCTTGAAAGCATAACAAAGTATTCATCTCGCACTTCCTCAAGAGATATGGATTTATAAGAAGAATATTTTGACATTTTTGGTACTGCAAGATAGATATTTTCGGTCATAACAACTCGTTTCCTGTTTTGACGAGTGGTTGTATCTTTTACACCGTTAGTAGAAACAACGATGTCATATCCGTGATTGTGAATGGTTTGGTCAAAGTCAAAAATAACATCTGGATATGCTTTTCTGAATTTTACAATCGATTCAATAACAAAGTTTGATGCCGCAAGAATATTTAATTTAATAGTGCGGTTTACTTCGCCCTTCATTTGATTAATTTCATAGGGAAGTTTTTCAATTTGGGGAAGTATTTCTTCTAAACGATTCTTCAGATGCTCACCATAAGGAGTTAAGACAATATTCCTTCCGTTTTTAATAAAAAGCGGAACATCTAATTCTTTTTCAAGTTGATGAATTGCCTGTGTTAGCGCGGGTTGAGCGATGTGTAGATTTTCAGCAGCCTTGGTAATATGCTGAAGTCGAGCTGCCTCATAAAAATATTTTAGTTTTTGAATATCCATATAAGCACTCCCCTAATCATAAATGAAACTTATGAATTCTGGTATAATTATATATTTTACTTAACGCTTTGTCAAGAGTATAATGTGGAAAACAAAATAAAAGGGGAGAGGAAAAATGCCTCAAGTTTGCGAAATTATAATGCTTATATGTTTTGGAATATCTTGGCCAATATCGGTTTATAAAAGTATAAAATCCAAATCGACTAAAGGTAAAAGCGTTGTATTTATAGTAGCAATAATTTTAGGATATTGCGCAGGTATAATGGGAAAGATGTTTAACGGACAAATAAATTACACCTTAATACTGTACTGTATAAATCTTTGCATAGTTTCCTTTGATTTAGCCCTGTATTTTCATAATAAATCCAAAGAAAATAAGGGAAAAGTGTAATTTTATAAGTTTTATTCAGTATAATTGTTAAAATTATACAAATTCATAAAAAAATTATTTTTATATTTTTATAAACAATTTACTTGATATATGGAAAAAATAGGTGTAAAATTAGAAGGTGCCGTTCTAAATGTAAATGAACGGAATCTATTATCAGGAGATGTTAAATATGGCTTTAACAAATGCTTATTTGGCTGACTTGCTCGAAAGAGTAAAGCAACGCAATCCCGGCGAACCCGAATTCATTCAAACCGTTACTGAGGTTTTTGAATCTATTCAACCCGTTGCCGAACAAAGACAAGACCTCATCGATGCAGGTGTCTTTGAAAGAATGGTAGAACCCGAACGTCAAGTTTTCTTCAGAGTACCCTGGGTTGACGATAACGGTAAGGTTCAAGTAAACAGAGGTTTCAGAGTTCAATTCAGCTCTGTTCTTGGCCCCTACAAAGGCGGTATCCGTTTTAACAAAAACGTTTACATCGGTATCATCAAATTCCTCGGCTTTGAACAAATCTTCAAAAACGCACTTACCGGTCTTCCCATCGGTGGTGGTAAAGGCGGTTCCGACTTCGATCCTAACGGTAAATCCGAAGGCGAAATTATGAGATTCTGCCAAAGCTTCGCAACCGAACTTTTCAGACACATCGGACCTAACACCGACGTTCCCGCAGGTGACCTTGGTGTAGGTGGTAGAGAAATCGGTTATATGATGGGTCAATTCAAACGCCTTTCCAATGCTTTTGATGGCACTTGGACCGGTAAAGGTACCCAAAACGGCGGTCTTGCAGGTCGTACCGAAGCTACCGGTTACGGTATCGTATACTTCGCAAGAGAAATGCTCAAACACGATGGCCTTGATTTGGCAGGGAAAACCGTAGCAGTTTCCGGTTTTGGTAACGTTGCTTGGGGTACTGTTCAAATGCTCAACAAATTGGGTGCAAAGGTTATCACTATTTCCGGACCCGACGGATATATCTATGACGAAGACGGTGTATCCGGCGAAAAAGAAGATTATATGCTCGACCTTAGAAATTCCGGTAAGAATATTTGTGCTCCCTATGCCGAAAAATTCCCCGGTGCAAAATTCTTTGCAGGCAAAAAGCCCTGGGAAGTTAAAGCCGACCTTTATATTCCTTGCGCAACCCAAAACGAAATTCATCTTGAAGATGCAAAACTTATGGTTGCTAACGGCTGTAAATATCTTTGCGAAGGTGCAAATATGCCCACCACCAACGAAGCAATCGCATATCTCCAAGAAAACGGTGTTATCGTTGGACCTGCAAAAGCAGCAAACGCAGGTGGCGTAGCTTGCTCTTGTATCGAAATGAGCCAAAACGCTCAACATACTATCTTCAACAAGGACGAAGTTCTTGCACAACTCGAAGGTATTATGGTAAACATCTTCAATCAATCTGTTGAAGCATGTGAAAAATACAACATTGGTTACAACCTCGTTGCAGGTGCTAACATCGCTGGTTTCATCCGCGTAGCAGAAGCAATGAAGATCCAAGGTGTTGTCTAATAACAATATATAATACAAATCTCCGTCGAAATTTCGGCGGAGATTTTTTTAAATAAAATAAAAATAAAAAAAGTTCAAAAAATTTGAAAATAGGTCTTGAAATTTGAAAACAACTGTGGTATAATCCCATAGTCGGTTGAAAAACCATTATGGAAATCCGGGTGTGGCGCAGTTTGGTAGCGCGCTTGACTGGGGGTCAAGAGGCCGTGGGTTCAAGTCCCGCCACTCGGACCAGTGGAAGTTGTTCTTTCCGCTGAGGGCCATTAGCTCAGTTGGTTAGAGCAACCGGCTCATAACCGGTTGGTCCGGGGTTCGAGTCCCTGATGGCCCACCAACTTAGGGGTATAGCTCAGTTGGTAGAGCAGTGGTCTCCAAAACCACGTGCCGAGGGTTCAAGTCCTTCTGCCCCTGCCAAT
>JAFVID010000001.1 GCA_017474205.1 Clostridia bacterium
ATGTTATTCTCATCTTGAGAAATGACCGAGCCTATAAAGGCACAATCGGTAATATAATCGCCGTTTTCGGTGTAAATATCTTTTGCTTCACCATAATAAAAACCGGTTGTATATGGACGATGACTAATACTGCCAAGTTCTTTTTTTAGTGTTTCAATATCGGCAGTGTGGTCAATTCCGCGACGATAAGCATTGGTAACGGTTGCAGTATAAAATGCGGTCTTCATTCGACCTTCTATTTTGAATGAGTCAATGCCGATTTCAGCAAGTTTATCGAGAAATTCAATAGAACATAAATCTCTTGAACTGAGTATTTGGGTACCACGTTCATCCTCGTAAACGGGAATATACTCATTTTGTCGTTTTTCTTCCATTATGTAGTAACTCCAACGGCAACTTTGGGCACATTCGCCTCGGTTTCCGCTTCGGCCAGTGAGATAAGAAGAAAGTAAGCACCTTCCTGAATAAGACATACACATAGCACCGTGAACGAATGCCTCAAGTTCAAGTTTAGGTGGTGCTTTATCCCTGAGTTTAGCTATATCTTCAATTGATAATTCTCTCGCTAAAACAACTCGAGATGCTCCCATTTCGTAGTAATGGGTAGCCGCCATATAGTTTTGACAGTTAGCTTGAGTGCTAACGTGGATTTCAATATCCGATTTATTTCTAATTTCCTTAATCGCGCCAATGTCTGATACAATAATTGCATCAACACCCGCGTTTTTAAGGTCGTTTGCATATTGACCGATTTGGTCGATTTCTTCATTTGTTGCGAAACAGTTTACTGTAACATAAAGTTTTTTACCTGCTCGGTGCATTGTGTCCGCAGCAAGTTTAATATCATCTAAAGTAAAAGCGGCTTTGTCGGCTCTAAGTTGCATCATAGGGCCGCCAATATAGACCGCATCAGCACCAAAACGCAGTGCCGCGGTTAATGATTCCATATCCCCTGACGGGCAAAGTAATTCAGGTTTTTTCATAGTAAAAGTACCTCTCAAAAAAGTAATTTATAAAGAAGGGATAGTTAATATATGAAATGCGAAATTTTAGCACCTGCCGGTTCAAAAGAGCAACTTGAAGCTGCGGTTAGAAGTGGTGCAAACGCAGTATATTTAGGTTTAAAGGGCTTTAACGCCCGCAATAATGCAGAGAATTTTGATGACCTATCCCTTCTTGATGCCGTATCATACTGCCACGCAAGAGGGGTTAAGGTTTACGTTGCATTTAACATAATTGTTTATGACACAGAAAATAATGTATATGAAGCAGCAGAAAGCATAGCAAAGAGCGGTGCCGATGGAGTAATCGTTCAGGACATGGGTGTTGCAACCATTTTCAAAAAATGTTGCCCCAATATTCCTATTCATATTTCCACACAAGGAGCTATCCATAATAGTTTAGGGGTTCAGTTTGCATCCGAAAACGGATTTTCAAGATGCATTTTAGCAAGAGAACTATCCTTTGATGAAATAAAGGAAATATGTTCAAAAAAGCCCGAAAATATGGAACTCGAAACCTTTGTCCACGGAGCACTTTGTGTGAGTGCATCGGGTAATTGTTTACTTTCCGCCTGTATAGGTGGCAGAAGTGGTAACCGAGGCGTTTGCGCCCAACCTTGTCGACTTAATTTCAAACATAATGGTAGAGAATTTGCCTTGTCGCTTAAGGATATGTCTTATGTAGATAATGCTAAAAATATTGCTGATTTAGGCATTTGTTCCCTTAAAATTGAGGGAAGAATGAAAAGAGCTGAATATGTTGCCGCAACTGTAAATCAACTTAAAAAGGCGCTTAATGACGAAGATGTAGATAATGACATCCTTCGTAAAGTTTTCTCTCGTAGCGGTTTTACAACCGGATATTTAGATGCAAATCGTAACGGTAAAATGTTCGGCATTAGAACAAAAGAGGATGTTTTATCTTCGGGCGAAATTCAAAATTCATTACACGAACTATATAAAAGGGAAAATCAGTCGGTTGCAGTAGATATGACCCTGACGTTATCTCCCGAAAAAAATGCAATTTTGACAATGAGCGATGGTGTAAATACTGTTACCGCAAAAGGTAACATTCCATTTGTTGCGGAGAATAAGCCCACCAACGAAGAAAGTGCGTATAATTTCCTCTCAAAATTGGGCGGAACACCCTTCTTCCTTGATAATCTTAAGGTGAAAAATGATGATGGACTTATGTTGCCACCTTCAGCACTTAAAGATATGCGTCGTCGTTGTGAACAGGAACTCTTATCTGTTAGAAGTCAGGTTAAACCTTATGATTTCAAAATGAAC
>JAFVID010000087.1 GCA_017474205.1 Clostridia bacterium
ATTGCACCTGCACGGGAAATGACTAAATCTGCCGCCGCCATACACAAATCCATATCATCTATGTATTCGCTAATGCGAAGATGAGAATATTTATCCACATCAACACAAAGTTCAGCAAACCTGTTTGAAAGCCAGGGATAATCGCCCTTACCTGCACCGTGATAATGATAATAATTGCCATTATCACAATGGGCTTTTATAAGATGAGACACTGCATCGTTTATACATCTTGCACCTAAACTGCCACCGAAAGAAAGCACCATTGGGCGGTTATCCATACCAAGTTTTTTTCGTGCCTCTTCCCTGTTTGCAAAAAGCACCTGTGTTCTAACGGGATTGCCCGTTACCACGTATTCTCTTTTGGGAAGATGCTTTTCTGCTTCGGGCATTGCAAGCATAACTAAATCAACGTATTTTACAAGAAGTTTAGTTGTTACTCCGGGGAAAGCGTTTTGTTCGTGGGTTGCAGTTTTGAATCCCATTTGATGGGCTTTACGAAGCACGGGTCCACTAACGTATCCACCCATACCGATAACGATATCGGGACTCAGTTGTTTAAGGATTTTTGATGCTTCAAAACCCGACGTTACCGCCTTAACTACGGCACCTATATTTCTACCGATATTCTTGACGTTTATTTTCCTTTGAAATCCAGCAACGTGGATAGGATAAAAATCATATCCTGCCTTGGGGACAAGGGTTTCTTCCATCCCGTTTTTGTTTCCGATAAAACTTATTTTTGCATCGGGATGTTTTTGTTTAATATATCCTGCGACGGCAATTGCGGGATTGATATGTCCACCCGTACCGCCACAAGCAAAGACGATATTCATATTATCACCTATTGTCGTTTCTCTATTGCGCTACTACGTGATACCGACAGCACCACGCCCATTTGTGCAAGTAACATTATAAGGGATGTTCCGCCATAACTAAAGAAGGGCAAACTAATACCTGTGTTGGGAATCATATTGGTAACAACAAGGATGTTAAACATTGCTTGAAGTCCCACTTGGAAAACTATTCCTACGGTTAGCATTGTGCCAAAGCGATCGGGGGCACTCATTGCAATTGTAACACCTCTCCAAACCAATAAGGCGAAAACAAGTATTACACAAGCGCCACCTATAAATCCTAATTCTTCACAAATTATGGAAAATATAAAGTCATTATGGGGTTCGGGTACCCACAAATATTTTTGTCTTGATTGGCCAAGTCCTCTACCAAAAAGTCCGCCTGAACCAATGGCAAGGAGGGACTGAATTGTTTGATATCCTGCACCTTGTGCGTCTGCCCATGGGTCGATCCAATACTTAAATCTATTTGATGCGTAGGATACAACACCCGTTAAAACTACAATCGCAAGCAAGCCAACACCAGCACCGCCAACTGTTAACAAGTGCTTGAATTTTGCGCCTCCTACAACTATCATAACCATTCCAATTAAAAAGATTAAGACGGTAGCAGAAAGGTGAGGTTCAACAACTACCAATGCACAAACTATACCAAGCAGCGCTCCTAACGTGAGAATACCAAATGTGAATTTTTCCATTTTTTTATAGTATTTCGATATGAGATATGCGAATAAAACTATTATGGAAAACTTTGCGATTTCACTTGGTTGGAATTGTGTAAATCCTAAAGGCAACCAACGTTTATATGGTAAGTTGGGGTCGAGTACGGGAAGGGCCAAAACAAGACCCAACATTGCTACGGATGCACCGTATAATATCCACGGTATGTGTAATTTTGCCAACCATCGATAGTCAACAAAGGAGATTCCATACATCAGTACAAGGCCGATTATTGCAAACTTAAGTTGTTTTGAAATAAAAGCATAACTGCTTCCTTCATAATAATAGGCAAAGGCGTAACTTGCAGAAAAAAGCATTATAAGTCCTGCGGCAACGAGAATAAGTATCATAGAAAAGAATACTACGTCTACCTTACCTCTTGATACAAGAACAGGTTTATCGAGTTCTTTACCTATTAAACCGTCGATTTTTTTATCTTCTGCAGATTTCAACCTTTTCACCTCACGAATTATTAAAATTAAAAGTTATCTACCTAACATAAAGAGCAAAAATGCTATTGCACATCCAATGAAGGTTACAAAAGAAAATGCAACAACTATTTTGTTTTCGCTCCATCCACTCATTTCAAAATGATGATGAATGGGTGCCATTTTAAAGAGTCGTTTCTTTGTTTTTTTGTAATATGCCACCTGAATCATTACAGAAAGTGCCTCTACAAAATACAAAAGGCCTGCAAGCATAAGCAAAATAGGATATCCCGATGCAAATGCCATTGCAACTGCAATACCGCCTAAAAAGAGTGAACCGGTATCTCCCATAAACACACGGGCAGGTTTAAGGTTCCATACGAGGAATCCGCCACATCCACCTGCTACTGCGGAACACAACACGTTCATTCCACTCATTGCAAGAGCGCCTGAAATCATCATAAAAAAGATCGAAACGATCAAGGTTACCGAACCGCAAAGTCCGTCTATTCCATCGGTAAGATTAACCGAATTAACAAATCCATAAATGAACATAAGGGCAACGGGCCAATAGATTAGTCCCCATCCCTTAGACACGTCGATGGCTGTTTTAACAAAAGGAATGTGGGTTGTTGTATCTCCTGTTAAAGCCAAAGTAAGAAGGAATGCTGCCGCAATAAGAAGTTGAAGAAGAGTTTTTTGACGGGCGGTGAGTCCTAAATTACGTTTTTTTACAACTTTGATATAATCATCAACGAATCCTACTGCACCAAAGGCGATTGCCATTAAAAGTCCTGCAACAATTCTAATGGTATATTTCTTTTGTTGGTCAAATCCGCTTAAGAACTCCATTGCTAAACGGTTATCCTTTTGAATATATGCTACAACGTAGGTTACTATAACCGATAATACAATGCCGATTATAAACATAATTCCCCCCATTGTTGGGGTACCTTGTTTGGATTTATGCCAATTTGGGCCTATATCTAATATAGTTTGCCCATATTTTAATTTGGTTAAAAAGGGAATTATAACCAAGCCGAGTAATCCGGTTACGGCAAATGCAATTCCCGCCGCCATTGTAGATAAAATTCCGTCCATACCTTTACATTCCCTTCAATACTTCTGCAACAATTTCTCTTTCGTCAAGATGTATAGTTGTATTACTTAATATTTGATAGGTTTCGTGGCCTTTACCTGCAAGGAGTATAATATCGCCCTTTTGTGCGTGGGTCATTGCATACTCAATGGCAGATTCTCGGTTTTCAATCACTTCGTATGGGGTAAAAGTTCCTTTAATTCCCTCAACGATATCGTTGATTATTTGGGTGGGATCTTCAGAACGGGGGTTATCGGAAGTTACTATTATAATATCGGAATATTTTGAGGCAACAAGTCCCATTTTGGGTCTCTTACCCTTATCTCTATCACCGCCACATCCGAAAACGGTAATAAGTCGGCCTTCTTTAACCTCATTCATTACCGAAAGGATGTTTTTAAGTCCGTCGGGTGTGTGGGCATAGTCGATTACCACCGAGAAGTCCTTTCCCGTGGGGACAACCTCTGCCCTTCCCTTAACCTTAGGTGCGGTCAAAAGAGAATTCAAAACATCTGCAAATGATATGCCAATTTCGGTGGCACATACTGCCGCCGCCATCGCATTATATACCGAGAAAAGTCCGGGAGTTTTGATTTTAGCACGACCGATAAGTCCGTCGCCTACAATTTCAAAATCTACTCCTTCGACCTTTTGCTTAATATTCTTTCCTGAAAAACTGCTATCGTTTCTTTTGGTGGAATAGGTTACCGCTTTACAGTTACAAGCCGATAATATATCTTTTGAATATTCATCATCCAAGTTAACCACCGCAACGTTACACATTGAAAACAATCTTTTCTTAACGTCAAGATAATTCTCCATTGTTTTGTGATAGTCAAGATGGTCTTGGGTTAAGTTGGTGAAAACAGCGGCTTCAAAATGAAGTCCATACACTCTATCTTGGTCGATGGCGTGGGAGGAAACCTCCATTACGACATAGTTGCATCCTGCCATTACCATTAGAGAAAAGAGCGAATGAAGTTCAAAGGCATCGGGTGTTGTATTTTTTGCAGGAAGAACACTATCTCCTACCATATTTTGAACAGTACCGATAAGTCCTACTTTGTGACCATTACTCTCTAAAATGTGTTTGAGAAGCATACAGGTTGAGGTTTTACCGTTAGTTCCTGTTACACCAATCAACTTGAGTTTTTTAGATGGTTCGCCAAAATATTTGCTACACATTAAAGCGTATTCTTTACGAGTGTTTTCTACTATGATTTGGTTTTCAAATCCTAAATCTCTTTCGCACACTATTACTGCGGCACCGTGTTCTACCGCTTTATCGGCAAATTTATGTCCGTCAACCGATACACCGTTTATACAAACGAAGACATCTCCTTCATCAACGGCTCTTGAGTCGCAGGTAACCTTACCCACCTCGATATCTTTAAGATGAATATAAGTTTCATTTAAGTTTTCAAGAAGTTCATACAGTTTCATTTAAATTATTACCTCGTTACATTATTCTACGCTATCTGCATACCTGAACCATACTGTTATTACGGTTCCTGCCTCTACTTCTTCCCCTGCTTTTACGCTTTGTTTATATGATATTGCACCGCTTGCGCCATCTGCAACACCGCTTATTACAACGTTTAGTCCTGCACCCTTTGCAGTAGATTCAACACCCGAAACGGACATTGAACTGAAATCGGGCACGGTAACTTTGCTTGTTTCCTCTTCCTCGGTATAAAGCACAACTTTACTTCCTTGTGGAGTGCTTACACCTGCAGCAGGTGCTTGACGAACAACCTTATCGCCGTTTCCTACTACCCTTACGTCTAACTTTCCGTTGGTAAGGGTGGAAGATGCTCTTTCTATATCCATTCCAACTACGTTGGGAACAGTTATGTTGAGAGAATTATATTCATCATCGGTATAGATCGCTTCTACACCTAAATAGGGTAATACTTCTCCCATTATGCTACCTGCTACGGGGGATGCTACTGCACTACCGTAATAACTACTTCCATGAGGTTCGTCTATCATTACGAGGATAGCATATTCAGGTTTTTCGGCAGGTGCAAAACCGCAAAAGGATGCGATTTTATCGGTAGAATCTTTTTTATCTATCTTTTGAGATGTACCAGTTTTACCGCACATTCTATATCCTGCTACGTATGCATTCTTACCCGATCCGTTGTTTACGGTGGAAAAGAGCATATCACAAATTGCTTTGGAGGTTTTTTCGGATATAACCTGATGTACTACGGTTGGTTCTATTGTTTCGATAGTATTACCGTTGTTATCTTTAATTTCCTTTACAACGTGAGGGATGATATATCTACCACCGTTACAAGATGCCGCAACGGCAGTTATTAACTGAATAGGAGTTACACGGAAGGTTTGACCGAAGGACTCGGATGCAAGTTCAACAGGGCCCATATTTTTGTCGGTATAGTATATTGCTTCCATTTCTCCAGGAAGGTCAATTCCTGTTTTCTTGGTGAATCCATAACTTTTGAAATATTTATAGAAGGTTTTTGCACCAAGGCGTTGACCGATTTCTATAAATGCGGGGTTACAGGAGTTTTCAAAAATATTGGTCATATTTTGATGTCCGTGACCTTCGTGTTTATGACAATTATATCTTGTGCCCGAAATTACTATATATCCAGGACAATCGAAGGTGGAGTTTTCAGTTGCCTTGCCTTCTTCCATAGCCGCAGAACCGGTGATAATTTTGAATACCGAGCCGGGTTCGTATGTTTCGGTTATGGCTTTGTTTTTCCATAGTTCTTCTATTTTTTTAGATTTTGCATCCTTTTGTTCCTCTTCGGGAAGTTCCGCAATTTGGTCAAGGATTGTTTGGTCTTTAATTGTAAAAGGATCGTTCGGATCGAAATCCTGCTTTGTTGCCATTGCAAGAATTTCGCCTGTATTAACGTTCATAATAATACAACATCCTCGATTGGTTGCCGCATTAGATACAACCGCTTCTTCGAGGTATTTTTCGGCAACACCTTGAACGTACTCGTCAATGGTAAGCACAAGGGATTTACCCTGCTCTGCTTCTACCATAGTTTCGTAGTTAAAGGGCATATCACTGCCGAGAGCATTCTTTGATGCTACCAATTTTCCGGGGATGCCTTGGAGAACACTTTCGTACTGGTATTCAATACCCGCAAGACCTTGGTTATCGTCTCCAACGAATCCTATAACCGTAGAGGCCAGACTTCCGTTGGGATAATATCTTTTACTCGATTCTTCGAGACCGATTATTCCACCAAGAGAATTTTCGCTGATAAACTCTCGGACCTTTTTTGCAACGTTTTCTTCCACCTTGGTTTTAACCCTGACATAAGATGTGTTCTTTTGGGTCATTTCATATATCTTTTCTCGTTCTACCCCTAAAATCTCCGATAGCCCGTCAGAAATTAGACGGGCTTGCTCATCGCTTTCGCTATTATCTTTGTCAATATCCATAGGGGTTATATATACCGTCCACACAGTGGCACTTGTTGCAAGGATTTCCCCTTTGCAATCATAGATAGTACCTCTTTTTGCGGTAAGCGATACGGTGGTTAATTGTTGGTCGGCGGCTTTTGCGGCGTATCCCGGTCCTTTGATAATAGATTGAAACAAAAGACCAAATCCTGCCCAACCAAATCCAACGATTGCTATTATAAGACCTATTGCCATTATTCGTTGGGTCATGCTCTTCGTTGGGGTTCCCATTACCGTAGATGCATCTTTAGTAAAATCCATTATGCCACCTTCCTTCATTTCAAATTAATATGTAACCTTATGATTTATTATTACATTAAAACAGTGCTAAAAACTTTTCTACAACGTTCATTTCACCGGTAACTTCAGCGGTATCGGTATCGTAAATGTTTATGTATCTCATTTGCATAGCGGTGGGTTTTTGCATTCCTGCTTCTTCAGCCGCTTTTTCAATGTTTTCGTAAGATACCTTTCCGTCGAGTTCCATTTGAAGACGAATTTGTTCACTCTTTAATTGTTCTATTTGTTTTTCGGTTTTGGATATTTGGTCGGTGGTTTCGGTTTCCTTAACGTTTCCGTTTATTTGGAAAAAGAAAAGCAAAAGAACAAGAGCACTAACCGAAGCAACGGCTATCACCTTTTTGAAACCCAACGCAGGACGGGCAACCGCTTTTGTATTTAAGTTGCTTTTTTTATGCTGATTATTTTTCTTTGCCTTTTCATTTTGAGGGATATCTACTACAGGGGCATTTTTCTTTTCTTCGAATAATGAAAAATCGTAAGCATCATTATAATAGTAATTCATTTTGCTTTTCCTCCTGAACTTTTATGTATCTATCTTATTTTTTGTATTGCTCTTAATTTTGCACTTCTTGAACGGGGGTTGATTTTAAGTTCCTCTTCACTTGCGGTTACGGGATTTCTTAATACAAGTTTACCTTCGGGGGTTTTTCCGCAAACACAAACAGGGAATTCGGGCGGACAGGTGCATCCTTTACATCTTGCGGCAAAGCTTCTTTTCACCATTCTATCTTCCAATGAGTGGAAGGTGATAACCGCCAAAATGCCACCAACATTCAACACGTCGAACGCATCGTTAAGTGCTTTTTCTAAAGCATCGAGTTCTCCGTTAACCTCAATACGAAGGGCTTGGAAGCATCTTCTTGCGGGATGGCCGTCTCTTTTAGATGCGGCGGGTACACTGTTTGATATAATCTCGGCAAGTTCTAATGTTCGCTCTATTTTTTTAGTTTCGCGATATTTTACAATTTCACGGGCTATTTTACGAGAGAATTTTTCTTCACCGTATTCAAAGAAGATTTTGGCAAGTTCTTCCGCAGAAAGAGTATTTACCAAATCGGCAGCGGTAGGTCCTGTATCTCCCATTCGCATATCTAAATAAGCGTCATTATGGAAAGAAAATCCTCTTTCGGGGGTATCTAACTGATGGGATGAAACGCCGATATCGAGAAGTATTCCATCAGCACCTTCAATACCTTCGGCTGCCGCAATGGATTTCACATCGGAGAAATTCCCTTTTACCACTTTGGCAATATCATAAGGTTTAAGTCGTTCACTCGCTGCTTTAATTGCATCGTTATCTCTATCAATGGCAAGTAATCTGCCATCGGTTAATCGTTTTGCGATTTCAGAACTATGTCCTCCACCGCCTGCGGTACCGTCGATATATGTACCGTTAGGATTGATATGTAATGCCTCTATAGTCTCGTTAAGGAGCACCGATATATGATTAAATTCCATACAACTCAGCACTCCTTTCGATTTCTTTTACATTAAATATTAAAAATGAATTTTTTCAAGCAAGGGAATAAGTTCGGCATCGGTAACCGCTTCTTGTTTTTCTTGCCATCTTTCTACACTCCACACCTCTACCCTGCTGGTAGCACCTACGAACATAACTTGACCGGATAATCCTGCGAAATCGGTAAGGGTTTGACCGAAGCATACTCTACCTTGAGAATCTGGGGTTACGTCTTGAGCACTTCCTGCGAAGTGTCTGGTTAAAATAGTGGATTCGTTAAACGAAAGGCCTCTTATGTTTTCTTGGAGTTTATTCCACTCATCGTAGGACATCATAAACAAACAACCGTCTATGCCTTTTGTTACGATAAAGGAATCGCCAAGTGACGTGCAGAATTTTTTAGGAACTGCCGCTCTATTCTTTTCATCAAAGTTGTGTTTATAACTTCCGACTAACATAAGAATCTCCTTTCTGTGTTTTTTAGGTTAGATTTTAGGAAAATCACCACTTGAGTGGAACCATTCCCCACTAATCACCATTTGACCTTAATTATAAGTATATATTTGCCCTTTGTCAAGGGATTTTCATCAATTTTAACTATTTGTAACCATTATTTTTTTGTTGAATTGTGGTCTAAACAAACCTCAAACACAACATATTGTGGTGGTGATTTTTTTACGCAATAAAAGAACGTTTGTTGTGGAATAAGCGGCGTTTTTTTGTTGTGTATGAAGGTGCATTTTACATACAATTAACCACCTAAATATTACTTGAAATGGAAATTGTTATATGATAAACTTAATGTTGATAGATTTTATCTCATCACTAATTCAAAATACTTATTTAAGGTTTTTATATAACAACTTTGAGGTGCTTTATGGAAAGCAATATTAAACTCAAAAACCGAATAACCGTCCTTTCAGGTATTGGCGAAAAAAAGGCGGCGATGTTTTCTCGTTTAGGGATAAACACCGTCCGCTCTCTTATATATTATTATCCTCGTTACTATGAAGACTGGCAAAACGTATCCACCGTGCTTAATGCTCCATTTGGTGAGAAGACCACCGTCAAGGTTAAAATTTCGGGCAGTACGGTATCCCGTCCTACTCGGTCGGGTGGCACTATTTATACCACATTTGGCACCGATGGCACCGCCATTCTTAAGATAATCATATTCAACAACAAATACGCCGCTGAAAAACTTACTCCCGGTGATGAATTTATTCTTCACGGAGTTATTGGAGGAACGTTTTCTCAAAGAGAGATAACCTCTCCTGACATAAAAAAGGCAACCGACAGCGAGGGAATATATCCCGTTTACGGTTGCACTAAAGGACTTAACTCAAATGCAATATCCATTGCTATCAAAAAGGCGCTCGATAAGGTTATTCCTACTATGGAAGACCCTCTCCCCCTTACTTTGAGAGAAAAATATACTCTTTGTGAACTTACCGATGCACTTAAAAATATCCACTTTCCCGAAAGTTTTGAAAAATTGGAAGACGCCAGAAGACGTCTTGCATTTGAAGAACTTCTTATTCTTCAACTCGGGATGTTCCGCCTTAGAAATCGTGTTCGTTCTAATGACGGATATATCATTGACAAAAACAAGGTTGATGAGTTTTATCCACTACTTCCCTTTAATTTAACCACTGCACAATCCACCGCCGTTAACGAGACGCTTAACGATATGTCAAGCGGTCTTGTTATGAACCGACTTTTAGAGGGAGACGTAGGTTCGGGTAAAACCGCCGTTGCGGCGGCACTTATGTTTACCACTGCAAAAAGCGGTATGCAATGTGCCTTTATGGCACCTACATCCATTTTGGCAAGTCAACATTTTGACACCCTTAAAGAAATATATAAAAACTCAAATATTAGAATTGAACTTCTCGTAGGATCAATGTCTGCAAAAGCAAAGAACGATATTTACCATCGACTTAAAAGCGGTGAAATAGATATTCTTGTAGGCACCCACACCCTTTTCCAAAAAAAGGTTGAGTTTGCAAATTTAGGACTTGTTATAACCGACGAGCAACACCGTTTTGGCGTAGCGCAGAGAAACGCTTTAACATCCAAAGGCAAAAGCCCTCATCTTCTTGTTATGACGGCAACACCTATCCCCCGCACACTTTCTCTTGCAATATTTGGCGATTTGGATATATCTATTTTGGACGCCCTGCCCAAAGGTCGTCAACCCATTGACACCTACTGCGTCACCACCGAATACCGAGAGAGAATATATAACTTTATTAAAAAGCACATAGCCGAAGGCAGGCAGGCGTATATTGTTTGTCCTGCGGTAGAGGAATCTGAAGGGGATTTGGTATCGGCAAAAGAATATTTTGAAGTTTTGCAAAAGGGTGTTTTTAAGGGATACAACATTGGACTTCTTCACGGGAAAATGTCCGAAAAAGAAAAAAACGCCGTTATGCAGGATTTTTGTGATAACAAGATATCTTTGCTCATATCTACCACCGTTGTTGAGGTGGGTGTGGACGTTCCAAATTCGGTCATTATGGCAATAGAAAATGCCGAGCGATTTGGACTTTCGCAACTTCATCAGTTAAGAGGTCGCGTGGGACGAGGCAAATACAAATCTTATTGCATTCTTATTTCGGATATTAAAAGCGACGAGGCAAAGATGCGTTTTGACGTTCTTTGCAACAGTACCGACGGTTTCAAAATTGCTGAAGCCGACCTAAAGCAACGAGGTGCAGGTGATTTCTTCGGCAAACGTCAGCACGGACTTCCCGAACTCAAGATTGCCGACCTTATTAAAGATACTGCTATCATTAAAGAATCGGGCAAGGCGGCGAAGGATATTTTATCGGATGATCCTCTACTCGAAAGCGAAGAAAACAAATATCTTAACATTTTGGTAGGCAGATTATTTAACCAAAACGGTGAAGCACTTAACTGATTTAATTAAAAATAATTAGCATTTTTCAAAAGTTATAATTGACAAACCATTTTTTTGGTTGTATAATGTATCTCGCCCTTTGATTAAGGGCAAAACGCTGGTGTGGCGGAATAGGCAGACGCCCGGGACTTAAAATCCCGTGATGGCAACATCGTACCGGTTCGACCCCGGTCACCAGCACCAACACAAAAGGCACTGCAAATCGCAGTGCCTTTTGTGTTGGTGCAACTAAGTGTGCCTTTTGGCACGTGAAGCACACCTTTGGTGCGTGAAGTTTGCCTTCGGCAAATGAAGTGCCCTTCGGGCGAGATTTCGCACACTTAACTTCATTTTGTGCAAGGCACAAAACATCATACCGACAATGTCGGTGCATCATTTGGGCGTTAGCCCATACTTCATTTAATTATTGAAAACAGCAGTTATCTATGCTACAATATTTTTATCAATTATCTTTACGAGGTTTTGTTTATGAGAACTGATATTTGCAGTATTCCCGTTGAGGAGGTTTTTGAACCAAAGGACGGATGTCCTATTTGTCGTCTTTATTCTATGCTCGAAGACCGTATGCTTGAATATGTTACGGGGGCGGCTATGATGGAGCCCGACGTTCGCAAAGAGACCAACAAATACGGTTTTTGTTTTGAACATTTTAAGGGAATGCTTAATCGTCGCAACCGCCTTGGCGTTGCTCTTATTCTTGATAGTCATTTGGCACAGGTAGAAAGCGATCTTTTTGGCGGACTTATTAAGGCGGGGGATTCTTCCAGAGTTTCAAAAATCAATAAATTGAACGAGTCCTGCTTTGTTTGTGATAACATTGAAAAGAATTTCAATTCCATTGTGAACAACATATTTAAGCACTACGAAAACGAACGTGATTTTAGAAAACTTGTGGCGGAGCAAGAAACATACTGTCTTCCCCATTACGCTTTGTTAATGAGTCTTTGTGAAAAGAATTTATCCCGTCGATACAAGGATGAATTCAAAAAAGCAATTACCGAAATTACGCAAAAAAATATGGCGGAACTTCGCAGTGATGTCCGCCACTTTTGTGATATGTATGATTACCGTAACACAGGTGAAGATGCCGACTGGGGTAATTCTAAAGATTCTCCCGAACGTTCGGTAATGTTTTTAACCTCTAAAGATCCCGAAAAGAAATAATATTACAGTGCAAAATCCTCTGCTGAAAACTCTCCCAAACCCAAACGGGTTTTCATCTCTCTTTTAAGGGGATCATAAACATATTTTCTGCACTTACCATCGGGGTCAACTATTCCTTTTTTCATACAAACCACCGCCGATTTATCGGTGGAAAGTCTGCCGTGCTCACAAAGTCGGCAGACTTTTTCATCTTTATTTGTAAATTCCGAATTCTTCATTCGTTTTATTCTCCTTATTCGAGATTATCCTTATTGTATTATAAAGCATCACCCCTGCGGTTAAAATCAAGCATGCTGATGTTATAGGGGTTGATGAAATACCAAACCTACCGGGTGACGTCATATTTGATATTACTTCTTCATATCTCCAAAGACCAATTTCAGGGAAAATTTTGAGTATTACGCAGGTTATGAAATAAGACAAGACGCCTTTTAATAATTGGATGAGTAATAATGGCCATAATTTTGGACTAAATTCTTTTGAAACGGCCATAATTTGAAGCAACACACATACTCCGCCAAAGGATGTAACTGCAGATATTAAGGAAAGTTCCCCGCCTGTTGATAGCATAGAAACAGATGAGGTTACCTCACCCACCGTCGATATTACTGCGGTTAGTTTACCAAAGGGGAAAAATGAAAAGATTTCATTTAGGGCAAAGAAAATCAGCACAAATCCACACATAAAAGCCATTGAAATCGACGCCTTGGTTACCCCCTCTACAAAGGCATTGTTTAGGGGTAAATATCTTGTTTCACCGTTTTTATATAAAGGAATATTTTTAGACAATCGTGTCACCAAAAACAAGGTTATCATAGATGATAACAAATTCGCAAGGAATATTACCAAACCTATTTTTTTGGAAAAAAGCATTCCCTCTCCTACCGCAAATATCACAAAGGCAGGGGAACTATTCACCGAAAACAAAAGCACCGTTTGGGCGGTGTTTTTATCGGTTGTGCCATTTTTCACAAGAGAATTAAGCATATTGGCACCAACGGGATATCCACCCACAAGGGACATTAAATAGACCGAAAAGAAATTGTAATACCTTCCCATTAATAGTTTGGCGGGATATTTGAACACTTTATTTATAAAATGGGTACCACCCGAAAAATCGAAAAAATTCACCAGTGTCATAAAGGGGAAAAGTGAGGGAATAACCATAGTGGTACAGGCGGTAATTCCGCTAATCATCCCTACCCTCATTTGATGAGAATACATTGAAAAAAGCACCCCGAATGACAGGGTAATCAGGGTGCTTATAATTATATTTTTTGCTTTATATACCGAATAGATTTGCATACATATCACCAAAAGATATATATGCTTTATCTTATAATTTTATCTCATAAATTTGGCAAGTGCCTGTTTAATAAGTTCTTCGGTGGAAAGGGTTGAGTCGAGGCGACCAACCACAAGGGATGCTTCGGACTGAGGGTATCCTAAAGACACCAAAGCGCTTACGGCATCGGCGGCATTACCCGAAGCAGATACCACGCCCACCGCCTGCATATCGGCATTGGATATATCTCCACCCGATATAGTGCCGATTTTATCTTTAAGTTCAAGCACAACTCTTTGGGCAGTTTTATTACCTATACCTTGGGCACGGGTGATGGATTTTGCATCCCCCGATGCGATACAAAGTTTGAGTTTAGAGGGTGAAAGTTCCGAAAGAATGGCAAGTCCTGCTTTAGGTCCAATACCCGAAACACTAATAAGAAGGCGGAAACAGTCAAGTTCTTCCTGAGTATAGAAACCGTAAAGTTCCATAGCATCTTCTCTAACTGCAAGGTGGGTGAAAAGGGTAACGTTTTTACCCACTTCAGGAAGGGATGCTCTTGTGGAAAGGGTAACGGAGCATTTGAAGCCCACTCCCCCACATTCCACCACTGCGGTATTTACATCGGCGTATATAAGTTTTCCGTTTAACGAATAAAACATAATATTCTCCTTGGAATTTAATTGTATCCTAACATTTTTGAACCGGAGGAATGGGCGTGACACACCGCAACCGCCAAAGCGTCGGCAGCATCGTCGGGTTTTGGAATTTCGGTAAGTCCTAAAAGGGTGGTGGTCATTTGCATTATTTGTCGCTTTTCTGCCCTACCGTATCCTGTTACCGCTTGTTTTACCTGCAATGGTGTATATTCGTAAATAGGAATATTATTCATATCTGCCGAAAGAAGTATACATCCTCTTGCTTCAGCAACACCGATAGCGGTGGTAGAATTGGTATTGAAAAAAAGTTGTTCAATGGACAATGCATCGGGTTTATATTTACGGATTAGTTCTTCCATCCCCTCATAAATGCGGTGAAGCCGTTTGGGAAGTGGCATCCCTGCAGGGGTGGTGATTGCACCGTATTCTAAAACGCGGAAACGTCCCGACTGATAATATATAACACCATATCCAACAATGGCATATCCGGGGTCTATGCCTAAAATTATCATATCTTACGTCTCCTTTCGTTTTTGCTATATTTAGTTTATTTATCTATTAAGGAAAACATCCACGGCATAACGGGGTCTTGCCTTGGTCTCAAAATAGTTTTTGCCTACGTATTCGCCAACAACACCTATGCAGAGTATAACAATTCCCGAAAGGATTGTCATTCCTCCAAGCACAAAGGACATTGCATACATAATGATATTCATCGAGGGCATCCACCAATCGGCTATTGAACCAATAAGGGATAGAATTAGCAACAAGATGAGTAAAACAACACCTACAACCGTTAAAGCGCCACCAAGCGAAGTGATAAAGCGAAGGGGCTTTGTGCTAAATGAGGTAATGCCGTCCCAGGCGAAGTTGAGCATCTTTTTAAGGGGATATTTTGACTCCCCTGCAAAACGCTCCGCTCTTTCAAAATAGACAACATCGTTTTTGAATCCCATGTGGGTTACCATTCCGCGAAGGAATAGATTTACCTCTTTATAATCGGCAAAGGCATCAAGTGCACGTTTGCTCATAAGTCGGCAGTCGGCGTGATTATAAACCGTATCTACACCTAACTTTTGCATTACCTTGTAAAATCCTTGGGCGGTGGTACGTTTGAAGAAGGTATCGGTTTTACGGCTACTTCTTACGCCATACACCACGTCGCATCCTTCTTTGTATTTCTCCATAAAACCGTCAAGAACGTTGATATCATCCTGCAAATCGGCATCCATAGACACTGCACAATCACAATAATTTTTAGCGGTCATAAGTCCACAAAGAAGAGCGTTTTGATGCCCTCTATTGTGGGCGAGTTTTATTCCGCTGAAAATTTCACTTTCGGCATGATATTTTTCTATAAGTTGCCAGGTTTTATCCTTACTTCCATCATCTACAAAAAGAATTCGACTGTTTTCGGCACAAACGCCTGATTTTATCATTTCTTTAAGTTTTATATATAATCTTTTTGCGGTTTCGGGGAGGACATCCTCCTCGTTATAGCAAGGAATTACCACGTAAAGAATAGGAGAATTCATTATTTATCACCTTTTAATTCTTCAAATTAACCTTCGTTTTTTGATTCGTTTTTTCTATTGCCGAGAAACAAAGGCGTTTTGAATCGAACATTCGAAAATAAGTCGATTTTTCGGCTTGCAACAAAAAAGCACGGAGCAAAACTCCGTGCTTTTTATTTTGCAAAGTAATTAGCCGAATAACAACAATTGAAAAAAAT
>JAFVID010000088.1 GCA_017474205.1 Clostridia bacterium
GGTGTTGGTAAGACCGCTATTGCAGAAGGGTTAGCACTTAAAATATCTAAAGGCGAAGTGCCTGAACTCCTTAAAAACAAACACGTTTTCTCTCTTGATCTTACGGGAATGGTGGCAGGTACAAAATATCGCGGTGATTTTGAAGAACGTATTAAAAATGCCGTTGACGAGGTAAAAAAAGCCGGTAATATTATTCTGTTTATTGATGAAATACACACACTTATTGGTGCAGGATCGGCCGAAGGCGCTACCGATGCGGCAAATATTCTAAAGCCATCCCTTGCAAGGGGTGAACTTCAAGTCATTGGTGCTACAACGATTAGTGAATATCGCAAAAACATTGAAAAGGATGCCGCTTTGGAACGCCGTTTTCAACCTGTTACAGTGGGTGAACCCTCCGAAGAAGAGGCAATTAGCATCCTTTTTGGACTTAGAGATAAATACGAAGCACATCACGGTGTAAAAATCACCGATGAGGCAGTTAAAGCGGCGGTTAAACTTTCTTCACGATATATATCGGATAGATTCTTGCCCGACAAGGCAATAGATTTAGTTGATGAAGCATCATCTAAAGTTCGCCTTAAAAACCTTACTCCTCCTGCCGATATTAAAGAGTTAGAGGATAAAATCAAACAGTTATCTGCAGAAAAAACCGCAAGTGTTAATGCTCAGGATTTTGAGGGGGCGGCAAAACTTCGTGATGAAGAAAGAAAAATCACCGCCGACCTTGAAAAAATGAAGGAAGATTGGAAAAAGTCCATTGAAAATTGTGGTGGAGAGGTAACCGAAAAGGAAATATCTGAAATTGTATCGGGATGGACAGGTATTCCCGCCACACGCCTCACCGAAGAGGAAAGTTCCCGACTTCTTCGCATGGAAAGTGAACTCCACGAGAGAATTGTTGGTCAAGATGAGGCGGTATCGGCGGTATCTCGCGCTATTCGTCGTAGCAGAGTCGGTCTTAAAGACCCCAAACGTCCTGTGGGCTCATTCCTATTCCTTGGCCCTACGGGTGTTGGTAAAACCGAACTTTGCAAGACCTTGGCGGAATCGTTATTTGGCAGTGAAAATGCCATGATACGTTTTGATATGTCGGAGTATATGGAAAAGCATACTGTATCCCGTCTTGTTGGATCTCCTCCGGGTTACGTTGGATACGATGAGGGCGGTCAACTTACTGAAAAAGTACGTCGCAAACCCTATTGTGTTCTTCTCTTTGATGAAATTGAGAAAGCACATCCCGATATATTCAACATTCTTTTACAGGTGCTTGAAGATGGCATTCTCACCGACTCTCAAGGTCGCAAGGTGGATTTCAAAAACACGGTTATTATTATGACATCTAACGTGGGGGCTCGGGCAATAAGCGAACGAAAGAGTTTCGGTTTTGGAGATGCATTAGGTGAAAGTAACGAATCCATTAAGGATGAGGTTATGAAGCAATTAAAGGCACAATTCCGCCCCGAATTCTTAAACCGTATTGACGATATTATTGTTTTCACTCAACTTGAAAAGGATAATATCCGTGAGATTGCAAAACGTATGCTTAACACTCTTGCAAAAAGGGTGGAAGAAAACGTTGAAATCACCCTCACGTTTACCGATGATGCGATTGATAAAATATCCGACAGCGGATTTGACAAGGTTTACGGTGCAAGACCCCTTCGCCGTGCCATTCAATCCCAAATTGAAGATGCTTTGAGCGAGGAAATCCTTCAAGGCAAGGTTCAAAAGGGACAAAACGTTGTTTGCGACGTCACAGATGATAAATTTATTTTCACAGTTCAATAAACAAAATATATAAAAAGACCTATCCGATTGGATAGGTCTTTTTTAGTAATCTTAAATTATTTTTCGGCGAGGGCACGTTCAAGCCATATTGCACCTACGTCCATAGCACGATAAAGGCCTGCCTTTTCGCTACTCTTTACAACGCGGTCTTTTGCACGCATTTCATCGTCGGTATGCATAAGTTGAACCTGAACTTTGTCGGCAACTTCAAGGTCTCCAACCTTTTTCTTGGAGAGAATCTTGAACATTACTACGAATTTATCTGCCATACTTCCATAGTAAAGGGTATCTCCCGAACGAACAAGGGGATGACCTTTATATGTGAGAAATTCTTTATTATCTGCCATATTGATAAAACATTCCTTTCTAAATTCTCATTTCAAACAACACTATTTAGAAAGGTAACTCTTTACCAATTCTTGCAACAATTCATCCCTATCTAAACGGCGGATGAGGTTACGTGCGTTATTGTGTGTTGTGATATAGGTGGGGTCTTCGGAAAGAATATATCCTACAATTTGGTTAATAGGTTTATATCCCTTTTCAGAAAGTGCTTGATAAACGGTAGAAAGTATTGCTTTCATTTCGCTTTCGCTATCACGCTTGATTGAAAATTCTTGTGTGTGTTGCATATCCATAAAGCACACCTCCATTTATTATATTATACCATAAATTTCCATAATATTCAAGTTAAAAATTTGTTATATTATAAAGTTACCTTATGGAAGGTCTTTTTACCCTTTTTAACAATTACAAATCCTTCTTCAAGACGTGCTTTAGAAAGGGTATCAAATCCATCGGTGATCTTCTTATCATCAACGTAGATACCGCCACCTGCGATGTCTCTCTTGGCGGCACCCTTTGAAGGATACAAACCGATTCTGACAAGAAGGTCTGCAACGGTAATTACACCATCGGTGAAATCATCATCGGTAAGGGTGGTAGTGGGCATATTTTCATCATTACCTTTACCGCTGAACAATGCTCTTGCGGCGGCTTGGGCTTTATCTGCCTCATCTTTACCGTGGATAAGTGCGGTTACTTCGTAAGCAAGACGTTCTTTAACTGCGTTGAGTTCACTACCCTCTGCCTTTTCCATTTCGGCAATCTCTTCGAGGGGTACGAAGGTGAGCATCTTCATACATTTGATAACGTCGGCATCGGCAACGTTTCTCCAGTACTGATAGAACTCATAGGGTGATGTCTTTTCGGGATCAAGCCATACTGCACCGCTTTCGGTTTTACCCATCTTCTTACCTTCACTGGTGAGGAGGAGGGCAAAGGTCATACCGTATGCCTGCTTTTTATCGCACTTACGAACAAGTTCTACACCGCCGATAATATTACTCCATTGGTCATCTCCGCCCATTTCAAGACAGCAACCGTATTTACGGTTAAGTACGAGGAAGTCGTAACTTTGCATAAGCATATAGTTAAGTTCAAAGAAGGAAAGTCCTCTTTCCAAACGTTGTTTATAACACTCAAAGGAGAGCATTCTGTTAACCGAGAAATGAACTCCGATTTCACGAAGGAAATCTACATAGTTAAGGTTAAGCAACCAATCCCCGTTATTAACCATAATGGCTTTGTCATCATCAAAGTCAATAAGACGGGACATTTGCTTTTTGAAGCATTCGATATTATGCTCTATATCTGATTTTTGGAGCATTTTTCTCATATCACTCTTGCCAGAGGGGTCACCTATCATACCGGTACCGCCACCAAA
>JAFVID010000089.1 GCA_017474205.1 Clostridia bacterium
TGCTTCAATATATTTTTTAGCATTATCCCAAGCACCACCGGAGTTGCTCATGAAAATAGCGAGAAGGAAACCGGTGATAGTAGCACCTGCGAGCATACCGATAACACCGTCAGGTCCAAGAATAAGACCGGTAACAACGGGAACAACAATAGCGATTACAGTGGGAAGAATCATTTCTTTAAGAGATGCCTTTGTGCAAAGGTCAACGCAGGTAGCATAGTCAGCTTCTGCTTCACCTTCCATAAGGCCGGTAATTTCTTTGAATTGACGACGTACTTCGCGAACAACAGATTGAGCAGCACGACCAACAGATTCCATAGTAAGTGCAGCAAATACGAAGGGGAGACAAGCACCAACGAAAAGACCAACAAGAACGAGGGGATTCATGATGTTAAGGTCAAATTCGTGTCCAAGAGTAACGAGTTTGTCTTTATAGGAAGCCATAAGAGCGAGTGCGGTAAGAGCAGCAGAGCCGATAGCAAAACCTTTACCGGTTGCAGCAGTGGTGTTACCAAGGGAGTCAAGAGCATCGGTACGATTACGAACGCTCTTATCCATACCGGACATTTCAGCAATACCACCGGCATTGTCGGCAACAGGACCATAAGCATCGGTTGCAAGGGTAATACCAAGGGTAGAAAGCATACCAACAGCAGCAAGACCAATACCATAGAGACCGATAGAGGAATTGCAAAGTTCTAAGTCACTAGCAGAAAGTCCCCAACCAGAAGCAAAATAAGCAATAAGAATACATGCAGCAACAATTGCGATGGGGAGAGCGGTAGAAAGCATACCTAAACCAAGACCACCAATGATGATGGTAGCAGAACCGGTTTCGGATTTACTTGCAAGTTTTTGGGTGGGTTTGTAGGTATCAGAGGTGTAGTATTCAGTAACGGCACCAATAGCAACACCGCCAAGAAGACCGGCAAGAACTGCGATGTAAAGACCCCAAAATTGTTGACCAAGAACGAAATAAATAACGGGGAAAGCAGCGATTGCAATAACAATAGCACTAAAGTTAGTACCCTTTCTAAGAGCGGAAAGAAGAGCTTTTTGAGAAGCATCCTCTTTAGTACGAACAAAGAAGGTACCAATAAGAGAAGCAATTACACCAATTGCAGCAATTGCAAGGGGTACAACGATTGCTTTAGAGTTTGCAATATAAGAAAGATTTTTAATAGCAGCAACACCAAGTGCACAGCAGGAGAGAATAGAACCAACGTAAGATTCATAAAGGTCAGCACCCATACCTGCGACGTCACCTACGTTATCACCTACGTTGTCGGCAATAACAGCGGGGTTACGGGGGTCATCTTCGGGAATACCTGCTTCAACCTTACCAACAAGGTCAGCGCCAACGTCGGCAGCTTTGGTGAAGATACCACCGCCAACACGTGCAAACAAAGCCATAGAAGAAGCACCCATACCAAAGGTAACCATAGCGCCGGTAATAACTTCGGGGCTTAATTTGCAAGCGTTAAGAATAAGGTACCAAACAGAGATGTCAATAAGGCCGAGACCAACAACGGTAAAGCCCATAACAGAACCTGCAGAGAATGCAACACGAAGACCTTTGTTAAGTCCTTCGGAACTTGCTTGAGCAGTTCTTGCATTTGCGGCAGTAGCTATCTTCATTCCAATAAATCCGGAAAGACCAGAGAAGAAACCACCGGTAACAAAAGCGAAGGGAATAGCAATCAACATGCTATCAGATAACAATGCCATCAAGAAAATGATGATGAACATACAGGCGAAGAAAATGCCAACAATAGAATACTGTCTTTTAAGGAAAGCATTTGCGCCTGAACGGATAGATGCAGAAATTTTAGCCATTTTTTCAGTTCCTTGGGAGAATTTCATAACCTTCTTTGCAGTAAATACTACAAAGAGAATAGCAATAATTGCTGCAGTGAGAGACAATAATGCGATAAGATTGCTGTATGTAGCTTGTCCATTTTCAGCATCACGCAAAAAGTCAAGGATTTTGCTCATGTAAACTTCCTCCTGAATGTTAAAATTAACACCTTAAAATGTTAAAATTAACATTTTTTATTATAGTCCATATCATTATACAACATTTTTTGAAAAATTCAATACCTAAATTCATAAAATGGTCACTTTTTTTACAATATATATTATAAATATAAAAACAAAAAAGCCGTGTTTGATTTAACACAAACACGACCTAATTGTTGAAGATAAAATCTTACTTTTGTTCCATGCCAAAACGTTTGTAGAAACGTTCAACACGACCACCGGTATCTACCAATTTTTGTCTTCCGGTAAAGAACGGGTGACAACTGGAGCAAATATCAACGTGGATATCTTTTTTGGTGGATTTAGTTTCAAACTCGTTACCACATGCACATTTAACAATGGTGGTTTCATAATTAGGATGGATTCCTTCCTTCACGATGAGTCACCTCTTTACAAAAAATTCAATAGTCAAAAAATATTGCAGAAGCAATTTTAACACATTCTTAAGTAAAATGCAAGAAGAATTTTCAAAAAATATTAAATATCTTGCAAATTTTCTTAATTATTGTTTTTCTTCATTTAAAACAGGTTGATTTTCTACCTTTTTACCCATTTTCCAAATGCGAATCATACCAGCTTCTTGTAGTTTTACAATTATAATAAGAAGAATAGGCATACACCAAAGTCCTATAATTCCAAAAAGTTTAAGACCTACATACATAGAAAGCAGGGTAACAAAGGCGGGAAGACCTACCTGTTTACCAATGATTTTTGGTTCAATAACGTTTCTTATAACCGTAATCACAGCATAAAGCACAAGAATTTCAATTCCAAGCAAAGTATCGCCTAAAATGATTGATATAATACCCCAAGGGATAAGCACACCGCCAACACCTAAGATAGGTAGAATATCAAATACAGCAATTAAAAGAGCGATAATACCCGAATATGGAATACCAATAAGAGTTAATCCAAGAAGTAACTCAAAATAGGTAATTATCATTATCAAGATGTAACCACGAAGCACCTTAACAATGTTCTCCATAAATAAGCTTTTACTCTTTTTTATTACCGCTTGATGTTCTTCAGAAAATTGTCTTAAAACGAAGGCGGTAATTTTGTTATAGTCATTGGTAATAAAACAACAAGCAATTATAGAAATAACAAAACCAATTAGTATTGTAGGAAGGTTACCAATGGCGATTTTAGCAAAAGCGGTAACTATATCAGATAAATATCCTAATAAACTCTCGGCAATTGATGAGGCGGCACCCTGAATTGAAGAAACAAAAGCATCTGGTAGGCGGTCAAGGATACGAGAAACAAATTTGGAAGCTGATGCAATAGTAACAGATAAAGCGGGAAGAGTGTCGCTAAGTTTTACAATCAACTGTTGTAATTCTTCATACATTCTATATCCCAAAAGACCAATGCCGCCCATTAAACCCGATAGCAGTAAAACAACCATAATAATAGACCACATAGCTCTGGGAAGTTTAGTTTTCTCGGTAAGCCAGTTAACCGGCTTTTGCAATATAACAGCACACAAAAGACCTATTACGAAGGGAAGTAACGAAGTAAGTGCGTACTTTATTATGAAGAAAGCAATTACACAAATAATCGTAATAAACAGTGTGTTTATAATAAACTTCCTTTTCTTTTCAACAGACAAGACACAATCCTCCTTTATTCATATATTATATGTAATAGATATGGTATTATACGTTAAATCTAAAGAGAACAATATCTCCGTCCTTCATAACGTATTCCTTACCTTCACTGCGAACGAGACCCTTTTCTTTAGCAACCTGCATATTTCCACAGGCGATAAAGTCATCATATCCAATAACCTCAGCACGGATAAATCCACGTTCAAAGTCGGTGTGGATTTTACCTGCAGCACCGGGGGCTTTAGTACCTTGTGTAATGGTCCAAGCACGAACCTCGGGTTTACCTGCAGTAAGATAGGAAATAAGTCCCAAAAGGGAATAACAAGCCGATACAAGACGGTCAAGACCGGAAGATTCAATACCAAGTTCTTCGAGGAATATCTTTTGTTCTTCGGGATCTAAAGATGCTATTTCCTCTTCAATTCCTGCACAAATAGGAATAACTGCAGCACCTTCAGTTTCAGCAATACCTTTTACAATATTGTAGTATTTGTTATCATCAATGTTAGATGAAAAATCATCTTCACTCATATTACAAGCGTAAATAACGGGTTTAGATGAAAGAAGCGCAACTTCGCTTAATACTCTTTCGCCCTCTTCATCGGTTTCAAAGGTACGAGCGTTGTTGCCCGATTCAAGATGAGCATAAAGATCTTTAAGGATTTTAACATCCTTTTCTAAAGATTTATCACCCTTAGCCATTTTGGCAACCTTGTCAATGCGACGCTCAAGGATTTCCATATCTGAAAAAATAAGTTCAATGTTAATTGTTTCAATATCACGGGCAGGATCAACCGAACCTTCAACGTGAACTATGTCGTCGTTTTCAAAACAACGAACAACGTGAACAACGGCATCAACTTCACGAATGTTGGAAAGGAACTTGTTTCCAAGACCTTCACCCTTAGATGCACCCTTAACAAGACCTGCAATATCAACAAATTCAATGGTGGCAGGGGTTACTTTGTCGGGCTGATGTATTTCGGCAAGTTTGTTAAGGCGTTCATCGGGTACTGCAACAACACCCACGTTGGGTTCAATGGTGCAGAAAGGGAAGTTGGCCGATTGTGCACCAGCATTTGTGATAGCGTTAAAAAGTGTTGATTTACCAACGTTTGGTAATCCGATTATTCCTAATTTCAAGATATTCACTCCTAAAATATATATAAAAAATAAAATAAATCCTCTCCGAAGGAGAATTTTATCTCCTTCGGAAAAAGGATATAGTCAAAAACTAATCGTTGTCGTCTTCTTCGCCGTCTTCATCCTCTTCAACGGGAAGTTTTTCTGCTCTTACACGATCGATACGACGTTCATCCAAACTTTCGACGGTAAACAAAACGTTAGCAATTTCAACGGTAGGAAGATCATCGGCAGAAGGAATATATCCAAGCTCCGCCATAATCATACCGCCCAATGTTTCGTAATTACCTTCGGGAAGTTTGCGGTCAAGGATTTCCGAAACCTCTTCAATGTCGGTTGTGCCGTCGATGGTAAAGATATTTTCAGAAAGTTGTTCAACATCCTCTTCCTCGTCGTCATATTCATCCTGAATATTACCAAGGATAGATTCAATAAGGTCTTCAAGTGTTATAATACCTGCAGTACCACCATATTCATCCACAACAATAGCCATCTGAATATGCTTTTCGGTAAGTTCGGTAAATAAATCACCGCATTTTTTAGATTCGGGAACATAATATGCTTCACGCATTTTTTCTCCCGCGGTGATATTGGTGGGAAGATCCTTACCAACGTAGGTAAGAAGGTCTTTAATATATAAAACACCTACAATATTGTCGAGGTCGTCCTCGTAAACAGGGATACGGGAAAATCCTTCTTCAATAGATGCCTTAAGGGCTTCGTCAATATGGTCAGTAACCTCAACAGCGGTAACGTCGGTACGATGGGTCATAACGTCGGCAACAGCTATATCGTCAAATTCAAAGATGTTATTAATCATCTCTTTTTGACTTTCCTCAATAACACCCTTTTCCTCACCAACATCCACCATCATACGAATTTCTTCTTCTGTTACGTTGTCGGGGTCAGCATTGGGGTCAATGCCAAAAATTCGTGATACAAAATTAGTGGATAAAGAAAGAATAAAGATAAATGGTTTGGTGATTTTTTGGATGAATAAAAGAATACCAACCACCCTAAAGGATACCTTTTCGCTGTGATGCATACCAATTTTCTTAGGGGCAAGTTCACCAAGCACCAAGGAGAAATAGGAAGTGATTAATGTGATAACCACAACCGATATTCCGTTTGCAAGGGAAGCATTGTTGATATTTACAAGACTAAATAACTTAAGAATCTGAGGTTCAAGATACCTAACAAATGCTTGAGATGATGATGCGGAGGTTAAGAATCCCGCAAGAGTAACACCGATTTGAATCGTGGACAAAAATCCGGAAGAATCGGTGGTGAGTTTAAGAATTTTTTTAGCTTTTTTGTTGCCATCTTCGGCTAATTTTTTTATCTTGTTGTCATTAAGTGAAATAATAGCAATCTCGCTCATGGCAAAGAAAGCGTTTATAAGTATCAAGATAAAAAGCAAAGATACGTTGATAATAAGAGAAGTAATGTTAGCAGGCCCAGGGTCATCCATAATAAAAGAATTCCTTTCATATTAAAATCATAATAATTCTATTACATTTTATCCCGTTTGTCAACGATTACGGCAAAAAAAGCAGATAATAATGTAAATATATGACAAAACATTTGCACGTTAAAGAAAATTTTACAAATTGTAAAAAAAATATAAAAGAAATATAGTGAGATATGATGTAGAATGTAACAAAAGAAAACACCGCTCATTACCAAGGAGAATAATTTATGAGAATTAGAAAAAAAGAATTAGGAAATAGTAATATAGTAGGGGCAAGAATAGAAAAACGCAGAAAAGAGTTAGGCCTTAGCCAAAAAGATTTACTTGCTAAACTTCAGGTTATGGAAATAGAATTAAACTCATCAGGACTTTCTAAAATCGAAGGTCAAATCAGAGGAGTAAGTGATTATGAACTTGTCGCCTTTTCACAAATTCTTGACCTTACCCTAAATCAACTTGTAGGGTTAGAATAACAAAACTTAAACAAAAACTAAAACGCCCCGAATATTCGGGGCGTTTTATGTTGGATTAAAATATTATTTATTAAGTTCTCTTGTTATTTGCTCAACCATAACCTTTGCATCGGTGTCGCCTAAATCTGCACACTTTTTGAACCATTCAAGGGCGGTTATATCACTCTTTTTAACACCTTTGCCACGGTGATAACACTTTGCAAGGTTATACATTGCGTCAGAATATCCCTTTTCAGCCGCCTTTTTGTACCATTTAAAAGCAACTTCACGGTCATTATCACCCTTTCGGTCGGTAAGCACGGTAGCAAGTAAATTCATACAAGCTACGTCGCCGTATTCCGCAACGGGGGTAAGAAGTTCCACCGCTTTATCAAGGTCTTTTTCTACACCTATTCCACGATAGTAACAGTTTCCCAAATCGCGCATAGCAGGGATATATCCATTATTCGCTGCATCATTAAGGGAAGATATCGCCTTTTTCTCATCCTTTTCGCATCCAAGACCGTTGAAATAATAAATTGCCAAACGATATTGTGCCGAAAGGAATTTACCTGCAGCGGATTTTTCTAACCATTTAAGGGCGGATGAAAAATCCTTCTCACCCATTTTGCCCTCTTCAAAATAAATAGCAAGATTATATTGTGCCCGTGGCTCACCCTGAGCCGCGGCTTTTTTGTACCAATTAAAGGCCTCTTTTAGGTCGGCATCTACACCGTTTCCTTGTTCATAACAAAGAGCGATATTGTTTTGAGCGTTAGCATCCCCAAGGTTGGCACCCTTTGTGAAATACTCCACTGCTTTTTGAGCATCTTTATCGGTGCCAAGTCCGTTAAGATATGCAACACCTAAATTGTTAAATGCGGATGTCAGTCCCGATTCTGATGCTTTTTCAAACCAAAACAACGCCTTCTTAAAATCAGGTTTAACGTTGTTTGCACCGCTAAAGAGTTCGCCTAAAGTGTTTTGAGCATTTGCATTCCCGAAAAAAGCGGATTTTTCAAACCATTTAATTGCGGTGTCAATATCCTTATCAACGTCTTGACCGTAAAGATAAGCGTTACCAAGGAAAAGACAAGCATCACTATGATTTTGTTCCGCCGCTTTGTTAAAAAGGGAAAGAGCTGTATCAACGTTTTGCTTAACACCATCACCAAAATAATAACATAAAGCTAAATTATATTGAGCTTTTGAATATCCGCCCTCCGCCGCTTTTTCAAAGTATTCAACGGCATCTTTATAATTGCCCTGTTGATAAAGGTCGCAACCCTTGTTGTTCAATTCAGTAAACATAAATTATCCCTCAAGATTAACAGAAATACCAAGTTTGGATTTTTTCCATCTTCCGCTTTGAACGTAAAGAAGACCAATAATACCTGGGACAATAGGAGCAAGACCAAGTGCAGCAGCAACGCCGTTAAGTCCCCAACCAAGTCCTAAAGAGAAGAGATATGCTAAAGGCATACGGAAACCAAGGGACATAATTGCGGTGTTAACAAGGGCAAATACGGTGTGTCCCGAACCCATAGCAAGACCGTTACAACAGAAAAAGAAACAAGCGAGAACGTAGTCAATACTGCAAAGGCGGATATAGTTTGCACCAATATCCATACATCTTTTGTAGTTTTCAAGTTCAACACCGGTAAGATTATCACCATCCATAAAGATATTGATAACCTGTTCGGGGAAGATATTTATGAGAGCAAATACCACAAGGGATATTCCCAAAGCAATAGAAAGACCTACCCACATACATTTTTTAGCACGTTTAAATTCGCCTGCACCGATGTTTTGTCCCGCCATAGAAGAAATGGAGGAACACATTGCAATACAGGGAAGAATACCAAAGGTATTAAGTTTAGATCCAATGCCGAGAAGAGCATTACCAACCTGTGGGTCAATTTGACTTGAAAGCCCCGTAAGGGTTAAGAATGAAAATCCGGTAATGGAAAATTGTATTGCAGAGGGGAGACCAACTTTACAAATAAGTTTAAGTTTTTCAAAATCAATTTTGAAAGATTTGGGCTTAAAGTCAAATACAAATCCACTAAACTTAAGATATATAGCCGAAAGAATAAAACTTAGCGCTTGAGATGAAATGGTAGCCCATGCCGCACCGGGAGCACCGAGTCGTTTAACCAAAATAATATCCAAAACAATGTTTGTAGTTGCGGCAATAGCAACAAAGTAAAGGGGACGTTTAGAGTCGCCCATACCTCTTAAAATACCGCTAACTGCGTTGTATCCAAAAATAAAGATATATCCCAAAGAGCAAACGTTAAGATATCCCGTAGCACCCTTTGATACCTCTTCAGCACTCAAAATTTCGAGGATAGGTTTGTTTATAAGAAGCATAATCACAGTACAAACTAAACCTAAAATAAAATACATTGTAAATACCGTGCTTATGGTCTTTTTCTGGTCATCGGGACGGTTAGCTCCTTGATATTGAGCAATCAAAACGGTGGCACCTGTACCGAGGCCTATAACAATGTTGGTAAGAAGCATAGTTACCTGACTGCCCATTTGAACGTCGGCAACACCAATAGGCCCCATAGCATTACCAACAATAACCATATCAGCAACACTGTATAACGCTTGTAAAAGGTTTGAAATTAAAAATGGAATAGAAAATTTAATAAGCTGACCTGCAACGCTTCCTTTTGTCAGGTCATTTTGAAACTTAGACATAAAAAAATTACTTCCTTAAATGTAGTGGAGTTTGATGTAAAATAATTATCGAACTTGACCTTGTCCGTTAATAATATATTTGAAAGATGTAAGTTCGTTTATTCCCATAGGACCACGGGCGTGAAGTTTTTGGGTCGATATACCGATTTCGGCACCAAATCCAAACTCACCGCCGTCGGTAAATCGGGTGGATGCATTAACGTAAACTGCCGCAGAATCAATATTGGCAGTAAATTTATTCGCTCTATCAGGACATTCCGTGATAATACATTCACTGTGTCCGGTAGAATACTTTGTAATGTGGTCAATGGCTTCGCAAAGGGAGTCAACCACCTTAACCGAAATAATATAATCAAGAAATTCTGTAGCAAAATCCTCATCGGTAGCAGGGATAATATCCTCACCTAATATCTTGCAAGTTGTTTCGCAACCGCGAATTTCTACGTTTTTCTCATCAAGTTTTGTTTTAATAAGGGGAAGGATATCACTTGCAATATCCTTGTGAATAAGTAAGGTCTCTGCCGCATTACAAACCGACACACGGCTCGTTTTTGCATTGAATACAATATCAACCGCCTTATTTTTATCGGCAAATTTATCGACGTAAAGATGACAGTTACCACTACCCGTTTCAATAACGGGAACGGAAGAATTTTCCACAACTGCACGGATAAGTCCCGCACCACCACGGGGGATAAGTACGTCGAGATATTTATTAAGTCGCATTAAAGCGTTGGAAGATTCCCTTGTGGTATCGGTAATAAGACAAACACAGTCCTCGGGGAAACCTGCTCTTTTAAGGGATGCACGAATAGACTGGGCAATAGCAATGTTAGAGTTGATTGCCTCTTTACCACCACGAAGAATAACCGCATTACCTGCTTTTAGACAAAGGGTAGCGGCATCGGCAGTAACGTTAGGACGTGCTTCGTAAATAATACCGATAACACCCATAGGTACACGAACTTTTTTGATGCTAAGTCCGTTAGGACGGGTGAATTCAGCATCAATTTTACCAACGGGGTCGGTAAGTTCAATTATTTCAAGAACACCCTTAGAAATATCCTCAATTCGATTAACAGTAAGGGCTAAACGGTCAAGAAGTGAGTCAGAAAGTCCGTTTTCTTTACCGTTTTTAATATCCTTCTCATTTGCCAAAAGAATATTTTCGGTATCATTAATAAGACCCTTTGCAATTTCATTAAGGGCATTATCTTTTTGTTCAGTTGTTGCGGTGGCAAGAAATCTGGATGCCTTTTTTGCAGCGATTCCCATTTTGGTTAACATAATATTTTCACCTTGCCTTTATTTTATTTTTTAGAAAAGGAGGTGCCTACCGATTGACCGTCTAAAAGGTCGTATATTTTTTCAGGATTAGCACCCGACATAATAACAGTATCAACGCCATTTTTAGTGGCAAAATCGGCAGCATCGAGTTTAGATTGCATACCGCCTGTTCCTCGGCGTGTGCCGCTTCCACCTGCGATTCCAAAAAGTTCAGGAGTAATGTTATCTACTCTTTCAATCAATTTTGCATCGGGATTTTGATGGGGGTCGCTATCGTAAAGACCGTTTGTGTCGGTTAGAATAACAAGCAAATCGGCTTTACAAAGTACCGAAACAATGGCAGAAAGATGGTCGTTATCACCAAATTCTATTTCGTATGTAGAAATGGTGTCGTTTTCATTTACAATAGGCACCGCGTCGGTTTCCAAAAGACAGTTAAAGGTGTTAATCGCATTTGTTTTGCGGTTTTCATCCTCAATAACGTCTTTGGTTAGAAGTATTTGTCCAACACAGTGGGAATATTCAGAAAAAAGTTTGCTATAGGTATACATAAGGTCGCATTGACCAACGGCAGCGGTGGCTTGTTTTTGACGGGTTTCTTTGGGACGTTCAGCAAGTCCTAATTTATTTTGACCAACCGAAATAGCACCCGAAGATACAAGAACAACCTCATATCCTTGGTTTTTAAGGTCAGATATTACCCTAACCAAATGTTCCATTTGTCTATAATTTACCTTGCCCGTTTCGTGGGTAAGGGAAGAAGTTCCAACTTTTATAACAATTCGTTTCAAATTGTCCATTTATAAAACATTCCTTTCAAGAATGATTTTTTTAGATGCCATTGCATCGTTGAATATCGCGTCTTTTAAAGCGTCAAGTCCCTCAAATTTTGTTTCGGGACGAAGATAACTTATAAGTGATACAGGAACCTTTTGTCCATATAAATCCCCCTTAAAATCCAATATGAAGGTTTCTGAACGAGGAGCGGTACCGTTGTTTATAGTGGGCCTAATACCAATGTTGCAAACTGCAGGATATTTCTTTTTATCAATTTCTGCAATAGCGGCATAAACTCCGAATTTAGGCACAACGAAATCATCGGGAAAATATTGATTGATGGTGGGGGCACCGAGTTTTCTTCCAAGTCGGTCACCGCCCTCTACGGTGAAATCGTATGTAAATGAGTGACCAAGCATTTCGGTAGCACACTCAATGTTGCCCTCTTCAATACAATATCTTATTCTTGATGATGAAATAGGTGCGTTGTTATAAATAACGGGATCGCAAACGGTGAGTTCAATATTAAATTCTTGACATAAATCAGATAAGGTTTCAACATTACCCTCTGCACCCTTGCCAAAACGAAAGTTAAAACCGCAAGAAATATGTTTAACGTTTAATTTCTTCACCAAAATATCTCTGACAAATTCAATGGGAGAAAGATTGTAAATCTCCTTAAAGGATATAAGTGCAAAAGTGTCAATGCCCATATTCTCAAGTATATTTTCTCTTTCCTCATCGGTTGTGAGACGAAGATTTTGTTTTGAATAGGGGCGATTTACCGAAAAAACCACAGGAGAAAATCCTGAATTCAGCGTAGCATCAACGACCCTTTGATGTCCTTTATGAACACCGTCAAAGGTTCCAAGCGCCACCGAAGTAGGGGAGTTAATATTCAGTTTTTCTACACAGGTGTATATGTTCATAAATATAATTCCTTATAAAAGACATTTAAGGCGAATTGCCTCATCCTTTTCATATCCCAAACCAATAAGAGTATTGTCGGGAGCATAGATGCGATAAAATTCAGTTCCTCTTTCAAAGTTAGAAAGTCGGTCAAAACTCAATTCACCGCCGTTTTGAAACCTAAAACTTTGCGCCTCGGTAACGTGAATGGCGTTATAGGGTAAAAGAGCGGGTTCAAGGGATGTAATTAGCTCATCTGGAGACATATTCCTTGCATCATCAACGGTAATAGCGTTTGATATTTCAAACCCACAAGCGCTTGTGCGGCGAAGGGATGTAAGTACCCCACCGCAACCTAATTTTTCACCAATATCATTTGCAATAGAGCGGATATATGTACCCTTTGAGCAGGATATATCCACCTTGTAGATATGTTCCTTATCATCATACTCTAAAATATCGGCGGAATAAACTGTAACGTTACGGGCGGGACGTTCAACCTCAATACCCTTTCTCGCAAGTTCGTAAAGACGTTTCCCACCTACCGATACAGCAGAATACATAGGAGGATATTGAATAATATCTCCTACAAAATCTTTAAGTGCATCTGCGAAAATATCAATGTTGCATTGAACTTCGTTTTCACTTAAAACGTTCCCTGTAATATCATAAGTGTCGGTGGAAAGACCCAATTTGATTTCAGCAATATATCGCTTATCGGAGATAGGCATAATATCGCAAAGTCTAGTAGCCCTACCAACTAAAATAGGCAAAATACCGGTAGCCACGGGATCAAGGGTACCGGTATGTCCCAAACGTTTTTCGTTTAAAATTCTTCTAAGTACGGCAACTGCATCAAAAGATGTAAAATCCTGAGGTTTGTCTATTAAAACTACACCTACCATTTACATTTCTCCAATGCTTTAGAACAAACTTCTATCATTTGTTCTTTTATATCATCAATAGCGCCACTTAGGGTGCAACCCGCAGCTCTTACGTGTCCGCCACCACCGAAGTTAGAACAAATTTCAGCAGCATCCACAGGAGGATGAGTTCTAACTGAAATTTTATATTCTCCATCTTCTTTTTGACGAAGTGTAACACCAATCTTAACCCCTTCAACCTGACGGGAAAGGGAGGTCATACCCTCTAAATCATCGTCGGAAGCTCCTGCTTTCTCACGCATTTCATTGGTGATAGTAACAAAAGCTACCTTGCCGCCAAGATGAAAGGACATACTGTCGAGTGCAAGTCTTTCAAGTTCAATGCGGTTGCGGGATTTAGTTTCAAACATAACCCTGTTAATTTCGGCGGCATCAATGCCAAAATCAAGCATATCTGCGGCATTTCTAAGGGTTTGTGATGTGGTGTTTGCAAACTTAAAACAACCGGTATCGGTGGAAATGCCGGTGTATATGCACTCGGCAATTTCTTTGTCAACCGAAACACCCAGCATCTTAATAACCTCTAAAACAATCTCACAAGCAGATGCGGCATGAGGGTCAATAACCCAATACTTTGAGTATCTCTTATTTGTGCCGTGATGATCAAGAGAAAGTAAAACCTTACCTTCATACTGTTCATAACCGTTACCCAAAAGGCGAAGGTCGGCAACGTCGGTAGAGATAAAGGTTTCGGGGGCGAAATCCTGCATCTGAACCTTATCCACAATGTAGGAATACATTTTAGGAATAGGAGAGGTGCAAACAACGTTTGCCTTTTTGCCGATTGAATGTAAAGCTCGACAAAGAGCATATCCACTTCCAATAGCATCCCCATCGGGATATGCGTGAATAAGGATATGATAGTTATCGTGTTCTTTAAGAAGTGCAGAGGAGTGTAGAATATCGTTCATAATTATTCCTCCGCATCGTCATCGGGAATATCTAAACTGTTAAGAATTCTGGATATTTCCGCACCTTTTGAAATGGATGTATCTGCAATAAATTTAAGTTGGGGGATTTTTCTAATGTGTAAACGGGATGCAAGATTTTTCTTAATGTACCCGGAAGCACTTGTAAGTCCCTCGACAGCGGTTTTTACTGCTGATGCATCGCCATAAGAACTAACGTAAACGGTAGCATAAGAAAGGTCACCCGATACGTCAACACGAACAATAGACACTAAATCATTTACGCGGGGATCTTTAACCGTACGGATAATATCACATAACTCACGATGTACGTCCCCTGAAATTCTGTTTATTCTTTGGGAAGGCATAATTGTTACCTCCTTAAATTAAAATTATTAGTCGCGATATTCTTCCATAATGAAGGCTTCAAAAATATCGCCCTCTTTAATATCGCCAAATTTGGTAAGACCTATACCACATTCGTAACCGGTAGCAACCTCTTTAACGTCATCTTTGAAACGACGGAGAGAGTCAATCTTATCTTCACAAATAACAATACCATCACGAACAACGCGAATGTCACAGCTTCTGGTAACCTTACCGTTAAGAACGTGACAACCTGCAATAGTACCTGCGGAAGAAATTTTGTATACTTGACGAACTTCGATTCTACCCATAACAACCTCGCGGAATTTGGGAGCAAGCATACCCTTCATAGCGGATTCAATTTCTTCAATGCAGTCGTAGATAACACGATACATACGCATATCTACGCCGTCTCTTGCAGCACTATCGGAAGCAACGGAATCGGGACGAACGTTAAATCCGACGATAATAGCATTGGATGCATTTGCAAGCATAACGTCGGATTCGTTAATAGCACCTACACCGCCGTGAACGACCTTAACGCGAACCTCTTCGTTGCTGAGTTTTTCAAGGGATTGACGAACCGCCTCAACAGAACCTTGAACGTCGGCCTTAACAATAACGTTGAGTTCTTTAACGTCGCCCTCTTGAAGTTGATCAAAGAGGTTATCAAGTGTAACCTTCTTAAAGGCGTTAAATTGTTCTTCTTTTGCCTTGGTTTTACGTTGTTCAACAAGTTCACGAGCAAGACGTTCATCAGATACAGCATCAAAGATATCACCTGCATCGGGAACTTCTGCAAGACCGGTAATTTCAACAGGAACAGAAGGACCTGCTTCGGTAACCTTTTGACCCTTATCGTTGGTCATAACACGAACACGTCCGACCGAGGTACCTGCAACGATAATATCACCGGTTTTGAGAGTACCGTTTTGAACAAGGAGGGATGCAACGGGACCGCGACCCTTATCAAGACGGGCTTCAATAACGGTACCTCTTGCGGCACGGTCGGGGTTAGCTTTAAGTTCCATAACGTCTGCAACAAGGAGAACGTTTTCAAGGAGTTTATCAATATTCATACCGGTGTGGGCAGATACGGGAACGCAAATGGTATCACCGCCCCACTCTTCGGGAACAATGCTATGCTCGGTAAGTTGTTGAAGAATTCTATCGGGATTAGCAGTGGGTTTATCCATCTTGTTAATAGCAACAATAATTTGAACCTCGGCGGCTTTGGCGTGGTTGATTGCCTCGATGGTTTGGGGCATAATACCATCATCAGCAGCAACAACGAGGATAGCAATATCGGTGGATTTCGCACCACGAGCACGCATAGAGGTAAATGCGGCGTGTCCGGGGGTGTCGAGGAAGGTGATAGGTCTGCCGTCAACCTCAACTCTGTAAGCACCGATGTGTTGGGTAATACCACCTGCTTCGGTGGCGGTAACCTTTGCGTTACGGATGTAGTCGAGAAGGGATGTCTTACCGTGGTCAACGTGACCCATAACGACAACAACGGGGCTTCTGTCCTTCAAGTTTTCATCGGTATCAATACTATCGTCGATAATTCTATCTTCAATGGTAATAACGATTTCCTTTTCAACGATTGCACCCATTTCGGTAGCAACGATTTCGGCGGTATCGTAGTCAATAACCTCGTTAGCAGATGCCATAACGCCCAACTTCATAAGTTGTTTAATAACCTCTGCAGCGGTTTTCTTCATGCGAGATGCTAATTCAGCAACGGTGATTTCATCACCAACAGTAACCTTAATAGGAGTTTTCTTAATACGCTCTAATTGAATACGACGAAGTTTATCGGCTTCGGTTTCGTATTTAGTACGTTGTGCAGGACGGCGATCCTGAGATTTTTGTTTAATCTTTTTCTTGTTGCTGGAAGTATCTCTCATTGCACGGTCGGGTGCAAGTTGAGTATATTTTTCATTGTATTTATCAAGATCAACGTGACTTGAACGGGTGTCAACGTGACGAACGGTGCCGGGACCTCTGTGGGGAGTTTCACCCTTGGGCTTTTCTTGTTTCTCTTGTTTTTGAGGCACAGGTGCGGCATCTTCTTTTTTACCCTCGGCTTTAGGTGCCTTTGCCTTCTTTTCACCATCTGCTTTTTTAGCAGGTGCCTTTTCACCCTTTTTCTTTTCGGTTTTAGGTTCAGATGCTTTTTCTTCTTTGGGTGCTTCGCCCTTTTGAGCGGCTTTAAGCATTTCAGCAATAGCAGCTTGTTGAGCGAGCATATCTGCTTTAGCGGCTTGTTTTGCGGCCTCTCTTGCTTTCTTTGCCTCTTCGCCCATAGCAAAATAAGCGTCGAAATTTTCAACCGAGTTATTTTGAGTATAGTATTCAAATACTAAATCAAGTTCATCCTCGGTAAGAGCGGTCATGTGTTTTTTTGTTTCACCGGTGTACTTGGTAAGAAGGTCGATGACGTTTTTGTTGTTGCCATCGCCAAAATCCTTAGCGACCTCGTGGACGCGATATTTAATCATCATATTATAAATTACCTCCCGAATTATGAAGTTGTTGAATTTTTTTAGCAAAGCCACTGTCTTTTACCGCGATGCAAGCGGCGGATGTTCCAATGGCGTTTGAAAGAGCATATCGGTCAAAGTTCAGTTTAATAACCGCTAAATCAGGATTAGTTGATTTAGTGGAAAAGAAGTTGATTTCCTTAAATGTTTTAGGGGATATATCCTCTGCACATACCACCAAATATGCCTTACCGTTTAACATACATTCCTTTGCGGCATCAAAACCGATTTCAAGTTTACCGGCTTTTCTGGCAAGACCTAAAAGGGGCAGGGGCGAACTATTCATTTTGCAAGGTCAACTCCTTCCTAAGATGCTCATAAACCGAAGCATCAACCTTGCAGGAAAATGCACGTTCAAGACGCTTATTCTTTTGAGCCATATTAAGACAATCTTCACAAGAACAAATATAAGCTCCTCGACCATTTACTTTGCCGGTTGTATCAAGGGAGATACCGTCATCATTTTTTACAATTCTGATAAGTTCACCCTTAGGTTTCATTTCGTTACAACCAACGCATTTTCTCAAAGGTATGTGTTTACTCATACAAAAAACCTCGGTTTACATAATATTTCAAATGCAACAGATGGGATAAACCTTATTCGGCTTCATCCTCACCATAAAAACCGCTTTCGGGGCGGATGTCAATCTTCCAACCGGTAAGACGGGCAGCAAGACGAGCGTTTTGACCTTTGTTACCAATTGCAAGGGAAAGTTGAGAATCGGGAACGGATACACGACAAGATTTAAGGTCGGCATCAATAATCTCAACCGATACAACCTTAGCGGGGGAGAGTGCCTCACCAACAAAGGCAGCAGGATCATCGGAATAACGAACGATATCGATTTTTTCACCGTCGAGTTCATCAACAATGTTAGAAACACGAGCACCACGAGGACCGATACAAGCGCCGATAGCATCAACGTCGGCATCTTCGGAATAAACAGCCATCTTAGTACGTGAACCTGCTTCACGAGCAATAGAAACGATTTTGATAGTACCGTCAGCAATTTCGGGAACTTCGGTTTCAAAAAGTTTCTTAACAAGATTTGCATCCACGCGGGATATCATAATCTTGGGTCCTTTTTCGGTTTCACGAACGTCAGATACAAATACCTTAATGTGTTGACCTTCGTGAAGTTCTTCATCGGGTACTTGCTCGGAACGGGGAAGAATAGCTTCAGAGTTAGCAATAGAGATGGTAGCATTACCGGTTCTGGGATCAATAGTTTGAACAACAGCGGTAACAACCTCTTGATTTTTGCTTTGGAACTCAACAAGGATTTGACCCTTTTCGGCATCACGAATACCTTGTCTAATAACGTGTTTAGTGGTTTGAGCGGCAATACGGCCAAATTGTTTGGTATCCAAAGTGATTTGAACTGAATCGCCTAATTTATAACTCTTTTTAATTTTCTTTGCATCTTCGAGGAGAATTTCGGTATCGGGATCTTCCACAACCTCTACTGCAGTTTTGCGAACGTAAACGTTGAATTTACGGTTTTCACAGTCGATTTCACAAAATACAACGTCTTTAGAACCATAATCTTTTTTTACCGATACAACAATAGCACTGCTGATTTTTTCGGCAAGATATTCTGCGGGGATACCCTTTTCCTTTTCCATAAAAGCAAGGGCTTCAAAAAATTCGTTTCTGCTTGAGCTAGTCATTTTTTCTAATTCCTCCTATAAATCAATGTCGTCAATTAAACGAACGATTGAAATTTCTGATTTTGTAAATGATAATTTTTCTTCGTTTTCGTCGATTATGGTGATGTTACCATCCTCATACTCGTCCAATATACCGTAAAATTCTTTCACACCGTCTCTGGCGGAAAAAAGTTTAACCGAAATAGGTTCGCCCATCATAATTTCAAAATGTTCTGGGCGGGAAAGTTCTCTGCAAAGTCCGGGAGAACAAACCTCCAAAATATAAGATTGTTCAATAAAATCGGCTTCATCTAAAGGTGCATCAACAGCACGGGATAAATTCTCACAGTCGGTAATACCAACACCACCGTCTTTGTCGATGAAGTAACGAAGATACCACTCAGCACCCTCTTTTACAAAGCGTACGTCCCAAAGATAAAGGCCAAATTCTTCGGCAAAGGGTTCTGCGAGTTCACGGGCTTTTTTTGTGATATTTGACTCTTTAGCCATACACAACTTCCTTTCTTTCAAATTTGTAAATAAATGAAAGTTCACATATAAACAAGAGAGCGGCAAAGCCACTCTCTTTCTATGTCGATATTCTCATTACCCATATCTTACCATAAATAATTAAAAATTGCAAGTGTTTTTTCTCACAAATATATTGTATATATAAATATATTTTTCCAACAACTTTAATAAAGTGCAAAATTCTGTAATTTTAATGTATAAATAGTGTCCAATTCCCTTGACTTTTATATGTATATTATATTATAATAAATAGAATATTGTGAATAATTATGTAATTTTGTATTTTGGAGTGTAATAAATGGAACAAAAAACACTGTTTGCAGCAATAGTCGGAAGACCAAATGCAGGTAAATCTTCCCTTCTAAATAGAGTTTTAGGGCAAAAAATAGCAATAGTGTCCGATAAACCCCAAACCACCCGTACCCGTATTATGGGCGTTCTTACTGAAGAACAAAATCAATACGTATTTATCGATACCCCCGGTTTCCATAAACCCCGCACCACATTGGGCGAAAATATGATTAAAGCCGTAACGGGCGGTATGGAGGACGTTGATGTTTGTATCCTCGTTGTAGATTGTTTAGAAGAACCCTCCAAAATCGAAGAAGAACTTGTTAAGAAGTTTAAGCAAAAGAAAATTCCTGCTATTCTCGTGCTAAATAAAATTGACCTCTTAAAAGAAAAAGAGGAACTTCTTCACACCATTCTTGCCTATTCATCAATGTATAATTTTTCAGCCGTTATTCCTCTTTCAGCCAAAAGGGGCGACGGAATAGATATCTTCTTTGAAGAACTCAATAACTTCCTTGCAGAAGGATATCATATGTTCGATGAAGATACCCTAACCGACCAACCCGAAAGAGTAATTGCTGCCGAGATGATAAGGGAAAAACTTCTTTATCTTTTAGAAAAAGAAATCCCCCACGGTATTGCGGTTGTTATTGAAAAATTCACCGAAAGAGAAGATACCGAACTTTTAGATATTGAAGCAACAATATTCTGTGAAAAAGAAAGCCATAAAGGTATCGTAATCGGCAAAAAAGGTGCAACCCTCAAAAGGGTAGGCACTATGGCGAGAAAAGATATGGAAGATTTCTTTGGTTGCAAGGTTAATCTTCAGTGTTGGGTAAAGGTAAAAGATGATTGGCGTAACCGAGGTGGACTTATCCACAACTTTGGTTTAGATACAAAATAAAAAATACCATTTTTTTCAAACACTAAATCTCCCTAAAAAGATTATATTAGTAATAAGATCTTTTTTCGGAGATGAGAGTATGAACAACAAAGATAAAGCGTGGGAAAAATTTCTAAATAGTGGTGCAGTATCCGATTATTTGCATTATCGTAGAATATGCTCATTGGGATTAGACGTGGAAACTGCAGAAGAAATACTACCCGAAATGGATGAGGAGAGTGAAATAGAGGATGAAGGTCAGTACCGATGCTTTGGTAATCAGGGAACAACACACAGGGGAGAATGACCGCATCGTAACACTCTTAACTCGTGATTTTGGTTTAATCCGTGCCTTTGCCACGGGGTCGAGAAAAATAAATAATCGTAACCACGCTGCAACCCAAATGTTAAGTTATGGTAAGTTTGTGCTTTATAAAACAAAGGATGCTTGGCGTGTTGGAGAAGCGGACCCTATCGCTACCTTTTTTGAACTCAGGGATGATATAAAAAAACTATCCCTTGCCCAATATTTTTGTGAGGTAGCCAAAGTGCTTACCCCCGAAGAAGATAATAGTGAAGAGTACTTAAGATTAGTCCTTAACTGTTTGCAACTTACCGCCAATGATAAATACAATCAAACTATAATAAAAGCGGTATTTGAACTATATATTCTCTCTCTTTCAGGATATATGCCCGAACTTAATCTTTGTAACCGTTGCGGTGCAGAAGATGGTGAATTTGTTCTTGACTGTGCCGAAGGTGTGTTGCTATGTAGACAACATATTCCGGTATTATATGAAAGATATGCCCCATTATCAAAGGGTGCATTAACCGCAATGAGATATATTCTTTCCTCCGAACTAAAAAATGCTTTCAACTTCACCTTATCGGATGAAAGTTTATCACTTTTAAAAAGTACCTGCGAAACATATCTAAAAACCCAAACCGAACGAAGTTTTAAAACTCTCGATTTTTATAATTCATTATAAAGGAAGTTACATAATGAGCGAAAAGCAAAATAACTTAAATGAAAAATCCTTTGAAGAAAATATGGAACGTCTCAAAGAGATAGTTACCAAATTAGAGGGTGGAAAAGAAACCCTTGAAAATTCCATTGAACTTTTCAAAGAAGGCAAAGAACTTGTAAAGGTTTGCGAAGAAAAGTTGAAAAATGCAAAATTCAAAATTACCCAAATAACAGAGGAAGAAATGTAATATGAAGTGTAAAGAATTTTTAGAAAATAGTGCTAATTTAACCGAAAGAGCACTTGAAAAATATCTTCCCGAAAGTAAGGAAGAATACAAAATCGTAGCCGATGCAATGAGATATTCACTTATCGGTGGCGGTAAAAGAATAAGAGCGGCACTTTGTCTTGAGTTTTGTCGCGTGTGTGGTGGAAACACAGAAGATGCCTTACCATTTGCTTGTGCAGTGGAAATGATACACGCCTACTCACTTATCCATGATGACCTACCTTGTATGGATAACGACGATATGCGCCGTGGTAAACCCTCTTGCCATAAAGCATTCACCGAAGATATGGCACTTCTTGCAGGGGATGCTCTTCAACCCCTCGCCTTTGAAACAATATTTACCGCAAAGAATGTTAAACCTGAGAATATAATTCGTGCCGCAAATGTACTTGCAAAAGCCGCTGGATATAACGGTATGGTAGGTGGTCAGGTTTTAGACCTTGATGCCGAAGGCAAAGAAATATCCTATCAAACACTTCTTAACATCGAAACCCTTAAAACCGGCGCACTTATATCCTCCGCTTGTGAAATGGGATGTATCGTTGCAGATGCCGATGATGAAAAGATTACCGCTGCAAAGAGTTATGCCTCAAAAATCGGTAGAGTATTCCAAATGATAGATGACGTCCTCGATGTTACCGCCGATGAAGAAGAACTCGGTAAACCTGTAGGTAGTGATGAAGAAAATCTTAAAACTACATACGTTTCAATGTTTGGCATTGAAAAAACTTGTCAAATGGCAGAAGAACTTACAAATGAAGCAATAAACGATCTTGCCGTGTTCGGTGATGAAGCCGAAACACTAAAACAATTAGCCATATTCTTACTCCATAGAAAGAAATAAGTTTTAAATTATCTTGGGAATAGGGGATACGTTGTGCTTGAAAATATTAACTCACCCAAAGACCTTAAAAAGTTAAAACAAAACGAGTTAGGGCCTTTGTGTGATGAAATTCGAGAAGAACTAATTAAAACAATATCAAATAACGGAGGCCACCTTGCCTCTAATTTGGGTACGGTAGAACTTACCGTTGCTCTGCATCGTTGTTTTAATTCTCCTAAAGATAAAATTATATTTGACGTCGGACATCAGTGTTATACCCACAAAATTTTAACAGGTAGAAGAGAAGAATTTTCCACCATTCGCACCGAGGGTGGACTTTCAGGATTTACCAGACCCAGTGAAAGTGAACACGATGTGTTCGTTTCGGGGCATAGTAGCACCTCGATTTCCGCGGCATTAGGCCTCACCGTCGCAAACTACCTTAAAAATGACGATGGATATGTTATTGCAATTATCGGTGATGGTGCCTTAACTGGCGGTCTTGCATACGAAGCGTTGAATAATGCCTCAAGTTTTAAGGGTAAACTTATTGTCGTTCTTAACGATAATAAAATGTCAATATCCAAAAACGTGGGGGCTATGTCAAGACACTTGGCGGTAATTCGCTCCCGCCCTTCCTATTTAAGATTCAAAATAGGTCTTGATGGAGTCCTCTCAAAAATCCCCCTTATTGGTAAACCCATTGCCAATATGTTAAGGTGGAGTAAAACAAGACTGAAAAATCTTCTCTACAATAGCACCATATTTGAAAAAATGGGCTTTGCCTATTTAGGCCCCGTTGATGGACACGATATAAATGTCCTTGAAAACTGTTTTGAAATGGCAAAAACCACCCGACGCCCACCGCTTATACATATTTGCACGGTTAAGGGCAAGGGATATTCTTATGCAGAACAAACCCCTCAAGATTATCACGGTGTGTCATCGGGTATGGATATCGATACAGGTGAGTGTGCCCCCTCAGCCAATTCATTTTCTTTTGAATTTGGAAAAGATATGTGTGAGTTGGCTAAAGAAAACGACAAAGTTTGCGCTATCACCGCCGCTATGTGTGAGGGTGTAGGTTTAACGGAGTTTTCAAAACAATTCCCAAAACGTTTCTTTGACGTTGGTATTGCGGAAGAACACGCTGTAACCTTTTGTTCAGGACTTTCAAAGGGTGGATATATCCCTGTTCTTGCAGTATATTCCTCCTTTTTGCAAAGAGGATACGACCAACTCATCCACGACGTAGCAATTCAAGATTTACCCTGCGTGATTTGTGTCGATAGAGCGGGATTTGTTGGGGAAGACGGAGAAACCCACCAAGGCATTTTTGATGTGCCATATCTTAATTCAGTTCCTAAAACCACGGTATATTCGCCTTGTTGTTATGCTGGGCTTAAATCTGACTTAAAAAAGACAATGTCGGCAAAAAATGGACTTCAGGTGGTAAGATACCCAAGAGGTAAACAACCCTATATCCCTGAAAAGTATATTCTCGATTACGATGCCGATTATCAAGTTTTTGGCAACAACAAAGATGTTGCAATAATTACTTACGGTAGGGTCAGTGCCTATGCGTTAAGTGCGAAGGATAAACTATCCGTTGAGGGTGTAAACGTAGATGTTATCATCCTAAACCGCATTCGCCCAATACCCGAAGAAGCTATATCAGATGCTATGGATAGACAAAATATATTTATCTTTGAAGAGGGCAGTAAATATGGCGGTGTAGCAGAGCGTTTCAGTTCTATCCTGATGACTAAAGGTTATAAAGGTAATGTTAATATTACCGCAGTTGAGGAAGAGTTTGTCCCTCAATCATCGGTAGATAATGCTCTAAAGAAATATAATCTCGATACAGACGGAATTTATAATACCGTAAAATCCTTTTTGAAAGGAAATAATAAATAAATGGCAGAAAAACAAAGAATAGATATTGAGCTTACCGAAAGAGGTTTAGTGCCAAGCCGTGAAAAGGCAAAGGTTTTTATTATGGCGGGGGACGTTTACGTCAACAACCAAAAATGCGATAAACCCGGCACTTTGGTAAGTAAAGATGATGATATAGAGGTCAGAGGAGAAAAACTCCCCTTTGTTAGCAGAGGCGGACTCAAACTCGACAAAGCAGTCCACACCTTTAACATTGACCTTAAAGACAAAATATGTGTAGATATCGGTGCATCTACAGGCGGATTTACCGACTGTATGCTCCAAAACGGTGCTAAAAAGGTTTATGCCGTTGACGTTGGATATGGTCAACTTGCTTGGTCTCTTCGCACCGATGAAAGGGTAGTTAATATCGAAAGACAAAACTTTCGTTACATTACCGAAGAATATATCCCAGAAAAGTTAGATTTTGCCTCGGCAGACGTGGCGTTTATATCCCTTAAAAAGATTATCCCACCCCTTTTACCCCTCCTTAAAGATGATGCTAAAGGTGTTTTCCTCATAAAACCTCAATTTGAAGCAGGTAAAGAAAACGTTGGTAAAAATGGCGTGGTAAGAGATGCAAACGTGCATTATCAGGTAATCAAAGATATAACCGATTTCCTACTTGATACAGGTTTTTCAATAATTGGTCTTGATTATTCTCCCATTACAGGTCCAAAAGGAAACATTGAATATCTTGTGTATGTAAAGTTTGATAAACAAGGTAATGATGAAGCAAATGTAGATATCAAAAACCTTGTTGAAATTTCCCATTCGGGACTCGCTAAATAAATCTTTTAGTAGGTGAATTTATGAAGGCGGTTGTAGTAACAAAAACCGATAACCCTCGTACCGAAGCAGTTGTAAATTCGGTGCAGGATGCCCTCAAAAAAATAAATATTGAACCTATTCCTTACGAAGAAATTGCAGAATGTGATTTTGTCATAGCGGTAGGTGGAGATGGTACTATTCTTCACGTGGCAAAAAATGCCGCCCTTTACGGTAAAGCGGTGCTCGGTATAAATTCAGGTAGAATAGGGTATATGGCAGGTTTAGAAGCCGACGAATTAGAACTTCTTTCCAACCTTAAAACGGGGGACTTCCGTTTAGAAAAACGTATGTTACTTGATATTAACGTAAAAACGGATGAAAATGAATCCTCTCATTTGGCACTAAACGAAGTGGTTGTATCCCGTGGCGGTGCCGCAAGAATAATCGATATAAATTTATCGGTTAATGGAGAAGCCCCTATTGAATATGGTGCCGATGGAATTATCGTTTCCACCCCAACAGGTTCTACCGCATATTCACTTTCAGCGGGTGGTCCCGTAATGGCACCCGATATTGAAGGTATGATTTTAACCCCCATTTGTCCCCATTCTCTCGATTCTCGCTCGGTAATTTTTTCCGCCGATACACAACTTAAAATTGACGGTGAATGTCGAAGCGGTGGGGATGTATATTGCTCGGTAGATGGTGAAATGCCCATTAACGTTACTAACGGAAGCATTACAGTAAAAAAATCAAATACCGTAGTAAACCTTATTAGAATAAAAAATGACCCCTTCTACAAGATATTTAAAGATAAAATCAAATAGATAGGAATAAAACTATGAAAAAAAGAAGACACGCAAAAATAAAAGAAATCATAACCGAAAAGGCAATTGAAACCCAAGAAGAATTGCTTCTTTGCCTTCGTGAAGAGGGTTTTGACGTAACCCAAGCCACCGTATCCCGCGATATTAAAGAACTTCGCCTAATAAAGGCCTTCGATAGTAATCATACCTATCGTTATATGAGTCCACATGCCGATATTGGTGAATTAGAAACCAATTATACTCAAATTTTCAGAAGTTCGGTTAATTCGGTAGATAGTGCAGGTAATATCGTTGTGGTGAAATGTCTTAACGGTATGGCGCAGGGTGCTTGTGCCGCCATCGACAGTATGCAATGGGTAATGATTATGGGTAGTATCGCAGGTGATGATACCATTTTCCTTCTCACTCGTACCGAATCCCAAGCACAAAGTTTAGTATATGAACTCAATAGAATCTTACAGTCAAAATAAATTATAGGAGAGATATGTTTTGGCATTATCTTCATTGAAAATTGAAAACATAGCCGTAATAGAACGGGCCGAAATAGATTTTGACGACGGATTTTGTGTCTTAACGGGTGAAACGGGTGCAGGTAAATCTATACTCATTGATTCACTTTCATCGGTTTTAGGTTCTCGAACGTCAAAAGAATTAGTGCGAAGCGGATGCGAAAAGGGTTCGGTTGTAGCACTTTTTACCGATGTATCTAACGAGGTAAAAGAACAACTATCAGAGATTGGAATTGATGGGGAAGAGGATGACCTCCTGATTTCCCGTGTTATCACTGCAGAGGGCAAATCCACCTGTAAAATAAACGGTACCCCCGTTACAGCATCTATTCTCAAAAATATTTCAGGCGGACTTGTGAATATTCATGGCCAACAAGATAGTTACACTTTGTTCGATAGCAATAAACATTTTCGTTATGTAGATAAAATGGGAGATTATGACCATCTTTTATCACAGTACAAAGAAAATTATCTAAAACTTAAGGCCCTCAAAAAGGAACTCAACGAATGTGAAATAGATAACGATGAAAAACTTCGTCAGTTAGATATTCTCTCATTCCAAATAGATGAGCTTGAATCGGCAAATATCGTTATAGGTGAACGAGACGCCCTCATTGAAAAACGAGATTTATTCCGCAATAGTGAGCATATTTTGAGCACTATACGCGAGGTTTTATCCTCCCTTAAAGGTGGCGAAAATGGCGGAGCGGTAGATATGGTTAAATCCGCCGCCAATAAACTTTCAAAGGGTGCAAAATATTCGGAAACTTTTGAAAAATATGCCGAAAGGGTAACCGATATTTCTTATGAACTTGACGAAATAGCCAATGATGTGTTATCCTTTGAGGATGAAATTGCTCTTGACCCTTCAGAGCTTGAACAAATTGAAGATAGATTAGATTTATATTACCGCCTTTCTAAAAAATACGGTGCCGATGAAACCGAAATGCTTGAGTTTTTAGAAAACGCAAAGGCGAAATACGAAAATATAAATTATGCCGATAAACGTAGGGAAGAACTTAAAACACAATTTAATTCTCTTGGACTAAAAACCAGAGAATTAGCCGATACCATAATGCAAAAGCGTTTGGAAACGGGTAATAAAATGGCAGAGGCAATCTGTAACGAACTTGAATATCTCGATATGCCCAACGTTAAGTTTGTGGTAGATATAAAATCCTCAAGTTTAGGCCCCAACGGTGGAGATACCTTAGAATTCCTTATCTCCTCTAACCCCGGTGAACCACCTAAACCCCTTTCTAAAATAGCATCGGGCGGTGAACTTTCCCGCACAATGTTAGCAATTTTAAGTGTGCTTATGGATAAGGACGAAGTCCCCACCCTTGTATTTGACGAAATCGACACAGGTATAAGTGGCAGGGCAGCAGGTAAGGTAGCCCGTCGAATGAAGAAAATTGCAGTGGGAAGGCAGGTTATATGTATAACCCACCTAGCCCAGATAGCAGCGGCGGCTGACCGACATTATTTCATCGAAAAGGTGTTCCTAAACGAACGTGCCTTTACCGATATAACCCCTCTCGACAGACAAGGACAAAAAATGGAAATTGCCCGAATTATGGGTGGCGAAACCATTACCGAATCCACCTTGCAGTCGGCAGAGGAACTTATTAACAGTTATAAATAATCCAAAATGAAAGGAAAATGATAAAAATGGGAGTATATGAAGAATTAGAAGGCAGAGGCATGATTGCCCAAATGACCGACCCCGAAATTATTAAAGATTTGCTTAACAATCAAAAGATTAAATTCTATATCGGCTTTGATCCCACAGCCGATTCTCTCCACGTAGGACATTTCGTGCAGGTAATGGTAATGAGCCATATGCAAAAAGCAGGTCATACACCTATTGCCCTTTTTGGTGGCGGTACCGGTATGATAGGTGACCCCTCTGGCAAGAGTGATATGAGAAAAATGCTCCAAAAATCAGATATAGAGCATAATATCGAATGCTTCAAAAAGCAAATGTCCCGTCTTATTGACTTTGATGATGACAAA
>JAFVID010000090.1 GCA_017474205.1 Clostridia bacterium
AACACGATATCTTTAGTGCCGTCGCGACCGATAGATTGAAGAATAATATCTACATTTATTTTTCTTGCTGCCATAAGAGAGAATACTTTATGAGCAACACCGGGGGTATCCTCTACACCTACCATAGTAATTCTGGCAACGTTTTTATCACTGGCTACGCCTCTGATGAGTGTTTTTTCCATTTTGACAACCTCCTTAACTTTTGTTCCGGGAATTCTTTCGAGGCTGGAACGAACCTCCATATTTACGTGGTATTTCTTTGCCATCTCAACCGAACGGTTGTGGAGTACTTGTGCACCCAAGGTGGCAAGTTCAAGCATTTCGTCGTAGGTAATTTCATTAAGTTTTTGAGCATTCTTTACCTTACGGGGGTCGGCGGTATATACACCGTCAACGTCGGTATAGATTTCGCAACTGTCGGCCTTAAGCACGGCGGCAATAGCAACTGCGGTGGTATCGGAACCGCCACGACCGAGGGTGGTCATATCGTCATACTTATTGGTGCCTTGGAACCCTGCAAGAATAACGATATTCTTACGGTTGAGTTCTGCATTAAGACGTTCGGTATCAATTCTCTTGATACGGGCGTTACCGTGGTTAGAGTCGGTTTTTACACCGATTTGCCAACCAAGGAGGGATATTACGGGATATCCCATTCCCTCAATTGCCATAGCAAGAAGGGAGGCAGACATTTGTTCGCCTGCGGTAACAAGCATATCTAATTCTCTTTTGGATGCGTGGGGATTGATTTCCTTTGCAGAGGCAAGAAGGTCATCGGTGGTGTCACCTTGAGCGGATACAACAACCACTACATCGTTTCCTTGTTTGTAGGTGTCGGTGATAATACTTGCAACGTTGCGTACACGTTCGGCATTTGCTACCGAACTTCCGCCGAATTTTTGAACTATCAGCATATATTTTTCTCCTTTACGGAAAGTTTTTAGAATTATTCACAAACCCTCAAAATGTTGATGGGTTCGATAATCGAACTTAAGGATTTAATGGTAGCACGTAAATCTTTTTCAGTACCTTCCTCGGTAATGAATACAATTTCGTGGGCAGGTGCGCCTTCAAAGGTTACGTATTTAACCTTACCGAATGCACCGTCGATTGCCTTTTGTGCCTCTTCATTATTGGCGGTCTTTGCACGAACGTAAAGTGAAACGGTATCTTCAAGATAGTCGGCAACGTATTCGTTGGAACCCTCTTCCCACTTAACGAATTTTCTTCCGTCAATATGTTTAACACAGTCGATAATATCTGCCATAACTGCGGATGCGGTGGGAAGTTTACCTGCGCCTTTACCATAGAACATTACGTCGCCGGTAGCATCGCCTCTAACCATAATGGCATTAAATACGTCATCTACAGAAGAAAGTTGACTGTCTTTGCTAAGTACAACGGGGCCAACTGAACATTGAATGGTGCCATCATCTTGCTTTTTAACACGACCGATAAGTTTAATAACCGAATCAAAAGCACCTGCATAAGCAACGTCTTCACCGGTAATTTTGGTGATACCCTCGGTATGTACCTGTGCGGGATAAACGTGTTTCCCGAATGCAAGGGAAGCAAGGATACAAATTTTACGACAGGCATCATGGCCGTCAACGTCGGCGGAAGGATTACGTTCTGCATATCCTAAACTTTGGGCAAGGGAAAGAGCATCATCAAAACTCATACCCTCTCTTATCATTTTAGTCATAATGAAGTTGGTTGTTCCGTTAAGAATACCAAGAATTTCATTAATATCGTTAGCGGCAAGGCATTGTGATATGGGTCGGATAATGGGAATACCGCCACCTACAGATGCTTCGTAAAGATAACTAACGTTCTTTTCTTTTGCAATTCCTAAAAGTTCCGCACCCTTGGCAGCGACCAATTCTTTATTGGATGTTACCACACTCTTTCCTGCGAGAAGAAGGCGTTTGGTGTAATCATAGGCGGGATTAAGTCCACCCATAACCTCGGCAACCACAGTTACTTCAGGATCATTTAAGATTTGTTCAAAATCTTTGGTGAATTTATCGCAATATTCAAGGTTGGGGAAATCTCTGATATCAAGAATATATTTAAGGTCCATTTCATCGCCGCTGCGGGTGATAATGCTATCTTTATTTTTGTAAAATAATTCAACAACACCGGAACCTACAACGCCGTGTCCCATTACTGCAAATTTTTGCATAATAACATAACCTTTCCTAAAAACTTTTTGAGTGGTTTTTTGCTCGGATTTTGACTATTTTTCACAAGACCGAACTTCACCCATATAAATTCATATTATTATACTATATATACACTATATTTTCAAGAGTTTTTTGCGCTAATTTTTACCTTTTTTGTTCCCTTTTTCGAGTATATATAAAAACAAATCCGCCGAATAAATATTCAGCGGATTTTATATCATTTAAGCTTTATGCCATTTTACACCTTGGGGGGTATCTTCAAGGACAATTCCCATATCTTTGAGGAGGTCGCGAATGCGGTCGGCTTCGGCAAAATTCTTTGCTTTTCTGGCTTCGGTACGCTTCTGGATAAGGTCTTCTACCTCACTGTCGAGAGATTTTTCCTCATTCACATAAACAAGTCCCAAAACATCGCAAAGTTCGGTAAATCTTTCAAGGGAAATATCACAAAGTTCCAAAGAAGGATTGTTTTGAAGTGCGGTGTTGATATCTCTTACAAGTTCAAAGAGGGCGGTGATACCGTCAGCGGTATTGAGGTCATCATCCATCGCCTCAATAAATTGTTCACGACGGGCATCGTATTTTGCTACCCATTCCTTTTCCGTCTCGGTAAGAGAACCCTGTGCATTCTCCTTAACAAAGAGAATGTTATCGCGGCAATTATAAAGACGGTCAAGG
>JAFVID010000091.1 GCA_017474205.1 Clostridia bacterium
CCGAAGAATATTCTGCCCACAAGGGTAGAGAATATAAAATTGTCGGCAAACTGTCCTAAGGTGGTAGAGAAAAACGAGCGGAAGAAATATGCCGCCATACCGTCGGGATTTTTCTTAAAACACTTGCCGATAGCGTGATTAGAAAAATTATTTATAACCGATGATATTACAAAAGCAATAGTGCTACCCACAATAACGTACCAGGTACCGCCGAAGGTGTTATCGAGGGCAGAGTTTATAATATCCCCATACCCTCTCACGTAGGATTGCCCCCAAAGTCCCGGGATAATGCTCCCCACGTAAAACACACCGCACATAAACAGATTAAGGGCGGTGGCGGTGAGGGATATTTGAGTAGATGCCTTAGGACCAAACCGTTTGGTTAGTACATCCATAGTAAGAAAAGCGAACCAGGAAAGGGTGGTACCACAGTCAATTGCCATCCACTGGAAGGGGAGGGATACACTCTTGTTTGCGAGTAGATTCATAGAGAATACCGATAGCACAAAGAGGGTAAAAATAACGGTAGGCACACTGCGAAGTAGACAAAGATATTCGCTGATTTCATTTTTAATTTTGTTTTTCATAAAGTTACTCCTTTTTCGGCAAAAAGAAAATGAGGACACGGAAAAAGTGTCCTCAAAAAAGGTTTAACTCTCGCCGTAGTTTTGTTTATAGACAGGATGGTCACGAACTGTCTTGTTAAGTTGTGAGTATATTATACACCAAACGCCAATAATGTCAATGGGAAATTTGCCTCCCTTGCCCTAAAGGGAGGGGGACCGCGTAAGCGGTGGAGGGATATAAAAAAAGGCCTTGCTACGTAACAAGGCCTTTTTCTTAGCAAATCAATTATACGTTAAAATATTATTTGTTATCATTTTCGTTATCGTTTCCAAACATTTTTGCTATTCCAGCAAGGACGGTGGCACCTACCATAAGGGCACAAAAAATGATGGTATGATTACTCGAAGAATAACCGCCCAAAAGTCTTACAAAAAACAAAATAAGCCCTATCGCATACATAAGTATTGCAATTAATGTTAAAATGGATTTTATATTATCATTCATTGTATAACCTCGTAATTATCTTTCTATACTATAATCAAAAAGTTCGCCGCATTCTTCGCAAAAATGAGATCCACTATAATCTTCACCTTTGCAAACGTTTGCTGACTTTGTTTTGCCGATGTGTTTGCATTCAGGACACTTAGGTTCGAAATACACCATATTTTCAGTAGTGGTAATACCGGTAACATTTTCCCCTTTTGCTCCTAAACATCCTGAAAAGCAAAATAACATTGTGGTAATCAAAACTCCTAATAATATTTTTTTCATGTTGATTTCCTCCTTTTTTTCTTGAATAGAATTCAAGTAACATAATTATACTCAATATTTTGAGTATTGTCAAGAGGTTAAGTATGTTAATATTAAATTTGGTGATGAAAATGATTAGTTATGAGCCGTTTTATCAAACACTGTTCAAAAAAGGTATAACAGAATACAACCTTATTTTCAAACAAGGGTTTTCCGCCAACACATTACACCGAATGAAAAAAGGAGAGGCAATAAACACTAAAACGTTAGATGCACTTTGTTATGCCCTCGATTGCGACGTTAACGATATAATAAAATTTGTAAAAGAATAGCACCCAATTCCGTTTGTGGAATGGGTGCTTTTTTATTTGGATTTAACTGTATTCACTTTTGGTTTGAAATGATGTTTTCTTTTTTGAGTTTAAGTTCTTTGACGAGATTTATAATTGACACGGCAAAGTCCATTGATTGTATAGACAGTTTATCATCACGCATAAAAACACCCGCTTTCGAATTTAGTATATCATAAACTTTAAGGTTTGTAAATGAAGCATTTGCTTCGCAAATATGAAGCAGGGCATTCGCCCTATGAAGCACGAGCTCACGCTCGTATGAAGCGAAGCGTTCCATAATGTGCGTAGCACACTTCATTAGCGAAAGCGTCTTCATAGCCGAAGGCTGCTTAATGTTCCCGTAAGGGAACGCTTCATTCCACCAAACAAAAAAGACTTGCCATAGCAAGTCTCTTTTGTTTGGTGGGAGCGGGTGGGTTCGAACCACCGAAGTCACTGACAACAGATTTACAGTCTGCCCCCTTTGGCCGCTTGGGTACACTCCCTAATATAATATTAAATTTTCCAAATCCAAAAAAGTTTGGAGCTGGTGGACGGACTCGAACCCCCGACCTGCTGATTACAAATCAGCTGCTCTACCAACTGAGCTACACCAGCACATTCGGTGTCGAACGCAAGAGACAATATACCATAACGGATATTATTTGTCAAGAGTTTTTTGTGTTTTTTTCAAAAAAATCTTGATTACTTTTTTTATTGGGATGTCTTTCCAAAAGAACGCAAGGCATTTTCATACAAATGATGGGCTGTGCCTAATATAACGTCCTTTTTAGGTTGCTTTTCATTATAATCATCTTCGGGGAAAAGGTGGTTGTAACTATCCACTAAATTTTTGTAACTACCCTCATATACCTTGTTTTTATCGAATATTTTTTCCAGTTGCTTAACACTTATAATCTTATCTTTAATACCTAAAACGTAGGCGACAAACTCAACACAGGTAAATGTGCGGTAGGGGGAAAACTTAATCTTAAAGGGCGATACAATTGCTCCAACGGTATTATATATGTAACTGCTTTCATCCGAACGAATATCATTGAGTCGGTTTAGCATCCCCTTAAGTGGAAACACATCCTCGTTAATTTTACATACCTTTACGGTGATATCGGCGCCGTCGGTAAGATATCTAACGGGAGTTTCGATTACAAATCCCCCCTGAATAGGGTCGTTTATGTGTTTTCGGGCAAAGGAAACGAGCTGATAAAACTTCCCGTCAAGACATAGGGAAGTATGGTTGTATTTGTTAAAAGTAACCTTGCGAATAAGTTTTCCTATCCCTGTGTTGGTGCGGGAAAAAACAATGTAAGAATCCTTATATTCATTAACCATATTTTCAGCTCCTTTCCCTTTAGAATATTCACAAATATTATTTATTAGTTGGAGTCGCAGTATCGGTGTTGTTCCATTTTTCTAAAAATTCATCGGCATCAATCTCTTTAATACTATCCTTTGTGCCGTAATAAACCTTGCCGTCAATACAGTATATAACATCCACCTTACCCGTCTTTTCATCAAGGGTAGCGATCTGCTCGGTGTTATTATTTTCGGTGGCAAGTTGTTTGCAATAAAGGATATTATCCTTTACAAAGAACAATCTTCCGCGACCATCTGCCTTATTGGTGGTAAAGTTGAAAACATCCGCCTTAACGGGGGTGTAAGTAAGACCAGCATCATAATTAGCAACAAGGGTGGGAATATGCAAAATCTCACCGTTTTTAAGATAATAAAGTTCATCCAACGTGTAGGTGAAGAGCGATACGTTGGTATCTAAAATTTTATCGTCAGAACTGTCGGTGTTGGCACAGTGGAGATTGTTTTGATTATCTAAAAATAAGATTTTTCTATTATCGCAGGAGTAGGACAAAACAGGCACGTCGGTAACGGGTTTAAGATTTTTACTATTATCTCTAACCTTATAAACCTTGCTGTCTTTAGCATCCACAAAATAAATCCAAGAGCCGTTAACACTCATTTGTGTAGCGCCGTTGGGGATGGATAATTCCTGAATAATTTGACCGTAATAGGCAAGACGATATATCTTCCCACCGTCAACAAACCAAATCCACCCGTCAAATGGATTAAGATATGTGGGCTCACCGCTTTTGCTTTCGTAAATGGTAAGTTCGGTTGCCTTTGTATCCTTATCGGTACGGATAATCTTATTGCCCTCAACCTTAAAAATATAGTCGGTGGTTTCGCACATTTGACCTTTGAAATTAAGGTTGCCTGCAAGGTTTGCAGAGGATAAAATACCGCTATCATAAGGGAGAACAAAAACGGGGATAATTATTCCTGCGATGAGAAGAATCAAAACCCCAATAAATGCAATGGCGGTGATTTTCGCCTTTTTGTTTACGTTCATACTCATTTTAAGATTGCCTCAACTTCCGATTCAACGAATTCAACAAAACGAACAAAAAGGTCTTTGCCTTCGTTGGCAATACCCTTGTCGGTACCCTTACCGCAAAGCATAGCAAAGGTTCCGCCGATTTCTTCCTCAACCTTAAAGGAACTGCGTACTGCAAGATAGTAAAAAGACATAGCGGTAGAATATCCCGAACCTACAAAGATTTCGGAAAATTCCTTCTCTAAGGTTTGATACATAGTATTAAAAGCCGCCTTTGCCAGGAGAGCACTGGGGGTGGCTCGTTCAAAACCTATCATAGCGGCAAATATGCAAAGCCAACGTTTTTGAAGTCCGTATCCGCGGTCATTAGTTTCGGTAACAAAGGAATGTTCACCGGGCATAATGTATCGGGCGGTCTTAATACCTAATTCGGTAATGGCATTAAGATTGCCGTCATTCTTTGCACGAAGGAGTTCATCAAAGGTATCCTTTACCTCATCTTCGGCACTTCTTTTTGAGGATTTGCTTCCTGCTATTTTAATGTCTTCATCGAAGTTTGCGATTTTAATATCTTCCATATTTCAAGTTCCTTTCGGGGATATTATTTTTCACGAATAAAGAGAATACCAACGCATCCCGGTCCGCAGTGGGCGGATATAACACATCCTGCTCTGGTTACGAGGACTTCCTCAAAACCGACGGTTTCTTTTGCAACCTTAACAAGATTTTCAATCTCGGCATCATCAAAACCACCCGAATGGGTAATAAATGCACGGGTTTTGTCGATATTTTCGGGGGTGTGTAAACTATCTTTAATATAATCAACACGGCGGTCAACAATGTTACCGCGATATTTTTTATCAACACCCATTTTGCCTTCCTTAACGGCAATAGAGGGCTTGAGTTTAAGAAGATTTGCACCGAATTTAGCAACTGCGGAGCATCTGCCGCCTGCGTGGAGATAATCAAGGGTATCGAGAATAAATGATACGTCAACGTTGGGAACAATAGCCGATACATTTTCGGCGATTTCCTTTGCTTCCATACCTTCCTTTGCCATTTCGGCTGCCTTAAGAACTAAAAGACCAATGCCGGTGGAAAGATTAAGGGAATCAACAACGTAAACGTCTTCAAAATCCATAGCCGCCATACGGGCGTTGTTAAAGGAACTGGAAAGTTCACTGCTTAGCCCTATGTGAACCACCGCATAACC
>JAFVID010000092.1 GCA_017474205.1 Clostridia bacterium
GATTATTAAGGCTCGACCACACTACAAGTGACCTTTCCTTTTCTTGGGTATTTCCGCACAAAAACAATCTTGAGCCGTCATTTATTCCATTTGCCGAACCACCAAACCAGATGCTTTGTGTCATGCCAAAAACCTTTTTCATATTGTTTGCATCAGTTTTAAGCGGTGCCGTTATAACAATATTATCCTCATTACAAGCGTACCTCTGCTTCTTTTCATTGGTATCAAGCGTTGCCACAACAAATACCTTGTCTTCGTTACCGTCATCCTGCGACGCAATTACAAAGCCTACGTAGTTATATTTAATAAACAATCTTAGCCCATCAGGCGAGGTATTACCCGCACCAAACTTCTCAATAACAATCTTACCGGCCGTAAAATTCTCATAATCAGTACTGTCATATTCAATTTTGTGCTCGGTTGTTTTAACTTCGGTTTTTCTTTCGTCGGTTTCATTTTCCCCTTTTACACAGGTTGTAATTTCCACCTTTATAATACCTTTATCAGGCAATTCCTGACCAAGCTTATATCTCATCGGGTGCGATTTATCGCTGTCCGCCTCGTTATACGCCGAATATATCATCTTATAGCTGTTACCTATAAGGTTATATCCCTCAAACTGCGTACCTTCAAAATCATCCCAACCGGTTCTTTGGCAATGCGCATATACTGTCGGAGCATATATTCCATCATCTTTAACCTGCTCCCAAATGGGTTCTTCATTATTGCAATCCAACTTGTATATATAAAACTCTTCTCCGTTTGATGCATAGCAATATACAACACTATCCTTAAAAGCCAAAAAGTACGAACAATCACGCATTCTTTTCAAAATAAGGTCATATTCATACCACCAGTCATTTTCAAAAATGTTGTTGCTACCTGTAACACTACCTGTCGACGGCGGATATTCCTTCTTTTTATCAGCAATAATACTACCCCATTTAATTGAAACGCTATATTGCTCACCATTATAATTACTTGATTTATCAGGATTTGTTTCTCCTTCGGAAGCACCCCATTCAAATTCAGGAATACCTATCGAAAAACTACCCGCATCACAAAAAGAGTCTTTATCCTGCCACCAAAAATTAATTAAAAATTCCCATGATGCTCCATCCAGTTTAGTGCCAAAACATCTGCTAACACTAACAAGAGTACCCTTATCGGTGCTTATGTTAGAATGTACCTTTATTTCACCAAAAAATTCCTCAGTGTTACGGTCGATTGCAACCTTCATATCTTCAGTGGTATCAAACGACGGTCTTGTTCTCAGTTTTCCATCCTTAAACCACATATTTACGCATTCGGTCATCTGGTTATCCCTAATTCCTGTCAGACTATCTCTTAAATTCAATCCACCCGCAAGCGACGGAACGTTTACTTCTCTGCTTGAGAGTCTATTTATCTTTGGATATTTCATTTTCCTGTCCTTTCATATAAGATTTTCATATAAGGCTCCCCTTGTTAGTATCAAGGGGAGCTGTCAACGTTAGTTGACTGAGGGAGTATTAATTATAATTATATCATCAAAAAATTAATTATTCAACAACTCTTGCATTTTTTTAATAAATATGTTACAATATCTGCCGGGAGTAAGTTGGGCGGTCGC
>JAFVID010000093.1 GCA_017474205.1 Clostridia bacterium
CGTTTCCCAAATTTAAAAACTAAAATTTTGATGATTCTTGCCCTTGATTTTGCCCTTATAATCTTTCGGGACAAGGGTAAAACGGTATAACACCGTATAGTGGGATGAAATGAGTTGTTTGCGGAAAACCCTTTATTTAAGGCGGTTTTAGAGCATTTTACTATGTGTTATGAACATCCAATAACATCTCAAAAAATCTTGCTATTCAAATTCTTATTTGTCAGTCTTGTAATGCTTTCATAAGCAGATATTTTTGATTTCCACTTGGAATATCGGGAAGAATACCAATCACCGAATAACCGTGTTTCTTATAAAAATCGGGAGCTTGCCAACTCATTGTGTCAAGGTGGGCATGGTGACACCCTCTACGGAGAGCTTCTTCCTCGGCTTTATGTAAGAGATTAGATCCAACGCCTTTTTTGCGGTGGTTTTCGTGTACCCATAAAATATCCACATACATCCAACCCCAATAAGTACCGCCGAGAATACCGCCTATAATATTGCCGTTTTCGTCATACTTAATAATATTGAGAGGTGTGTGACCGTCATCTCCAACGATTTCTTTGTTGAACTGATTAAGGGCTTCGCGTATATATTTAATTTCGTTTTCTTTCGGCGTTGTATTCATACAAGTACCTCGTCAAATTGTGATTTCCTAACTGTTCGACCTATTGGAATTTGATGATTAGAATAATCCTCTGTTATATTTGAATTGCGCGTATAGGATAAAAACCAATCCAATCAAAACACCTACGCCTATTACCAATCCACTTGCCGCTATACTTCCTAACGCTTGTATAACCGCACCTGCAATTATAGCCGCACCGACAATAAGAGTTCCAAGACCTACGAACATACAGTATGCCTTTTGATTTTCCTTCGTGACCTTACGACGATTGTACCAATGGATTGAGCCGATATTTCCGCATATATTGAAGATACCGAGCAGTACGCAAATAACACCTAAGCCTAACTGAACTAAACTCTCTCTCAGTGGTTCGATAAAGATGAATCCCAATATGAACAGACCGATAGCACAACCTGCCGCAAAACCGATGATGACCTTTTTCTGTTGGTCAATAGTTTTATTCTTCGACACAAGGATTTCTTCATTGCTTTTGTTGGGGATCAGGTCGTCGATTGTGATAGCAAAATAATCGGCTAACAGTTTGAGCGACTCATCATTGGGCAATCCCAAACCGTTCTCCCATTTTGCAACGGCAGAGCGCGAGATATGTATATCAGCTGCAAGCTTTGCTTGCGAGATGCCTTTTTCACTTCGCAGTTCTTTTAATTTTTCGGAAAATTCCATAGAAACACCTCCGTTCTTTCTGAACATATTTTATCATATTTTCGGCTAAAAATCTATCCTTTGAGGTGTTACTTTGATGGGTTGCGCTGTTACTTTTATAAATAACAACAAATTCATTTATCGTTTAGTTTATTATATCAAATAAATAATAAAATTTCAACTTGTTTTGCGTGGACAAAAGAAAACTCGGCTTGGTTAAAAGTCGAGTTTTATAAGTTTCATATTTAAATCCCTATGTGAAGAGCGGTTAGAGTTCCTTTTTTTATTTATCAAAGGTGACCTTA
>JAFVID010000094.1 GCA_017474205.1 Clostridia bacterium
AAATGCGGAAATGAAAAATCCGTCTGTGTTATGAATATGTGGCATAAGCGTAATCATATTTTCATTTTCTCCCATTACTCTCTCAAGGTGAGGTAATATGGGATATGGTTCAAAGGATTTATGTTCATCCAAAAAACGTTCAACAGTTTTTTGATTTTCAAATGGATTTAAGGTACAGGTGGAATATACCGCCACCGCACCACTTTCCATTCTATCCACATTTTGACATAATATACTGTATTGTAAATCGGGGAAAATGTCAAGATTTGCTACATTTTTGTAACGAATTTCGGGCTTTCTTCTTATAATACCAAGCCCTGAACAAGGCAGGTCAAACAAAACTTTATTAAAGGTGCCAAGTTCTTTATTATTCTTTTCTGCATCATTTATTTGCGCCTTTATAATATCTATGCCAAGTCGAGATGCACCGTCGTTTATGAGTTTTATCTTATGGTCATACAAATCGAGAGAATAAAGTTCACCCTCGTTTTGCATCATTTCTGCCATTGTGAAACTTTTACCACCGGGTGCGGCACAAAGGTCAAGTACCCTCTCCCCTTTTTGAGGATTTAATGCTTCGCAACATAGTCCTGATGCGGTATCTTGAACATGAAAATATCCACTATTAAACTCTTTGCATTTTTCAATACTACCAAGCCCTGAAATTTCGAGATAATCCTTACAAATGAGAGAATCTTCCACCGTTGCACCTTGCTTACAAAGAGCATCTTTCAGGTCTTTGGCGGTGGTTTTAAGGGTATTGACCCTAATATTAAGAGCAGGTCTTCCAAAAGAATTCGAAAGAATACCTATGGTATTTTCTATTCCGTAATTATTTATTAGGTGGGATACCAATTCCTTTGGCACACTATACTGAACCGAAAGTTTTTCATCACTTTTAAGTTTAGAATAATCAAGGACGTTTTCTCCCGACCTTGCCACTGAGCGTAGTAGAGCGTTCACAAATCCCGATGCTTTTGACTCACGAGAATTTTTTATTAAACGCACCGATTGGTCAACGGCGGCACTTTCAGGGACTTTATCCATAAATAACATTTGATAAATTCCCATTCGCAAAACTACTCTTACTTCGGGGGAGATTTTTGAGGGGGGAAGTTTTGAAAATTTGCCGATTACAAAATCAAGGGTTAATTTTCTTTCAAGCACTCCGTAAAAAAGTGCCGAACCAAAGGCGGAATCTCTATTATCAAGATCAGAGGTAGCAAGGGCGTTATCCCATACGAGATTGGAAAATCCACCGTCTTCTACTCTAACCAACGCTTTCTTTACTATTTTTCTAATGTCTGCCATTGTAATTTATCAATCCCGTCTTCTTCCTGAAAATCTCATAACAAAATAAAGCATTTGAAGTAAACTTTGGGCAAGAGCTGCCACATAGGTAAGTGCGGCGGCGGTTAAAACCCTCTTTACACCTTTTATTTCATTTTCGGTATAAAGTCCCGATGATTTAACGTATGCTATTGCACGACGACTTGCGTTAAACTCAACAGGTAAAGTTACAAGTTGGAAAAGCACTGCAAGGCCAAAAAACACTATTCCCAAGTTAACAAGAAAGGGTGCGGCAAAAATAGCACCAAACATACAAAGGGGTACTGCTAACATTGAACCAAAGTTGCATACGGGTACAATTGCAGTACGAAGTTTAACGGGGAAATAGTTTTTGTGGTGCTGAACTGCGTGACCTGCTTCGTGGGCGGCTATACCAACCGCGGCTATTGACGAAGAATTCCCCACACCTTGGCTTAGGAATATAGCATCTTTTGCGGGATGATAATGGTCGGTCATTTGTCCGTCCACCATACCAATATCTACACCGTGAACATCGTGGATTGCCATAAGATCTCTAGCCGCCATTATACCCGTTATATTCTTTGATGTACCTATTTGACTATATTTACCATATTGACTCTTAACGTATATTTGTGCCGCAAAAACCAGAACAAGGGCGGGTATCATAAAGATATAATATTCAAAATAATAGTAATTAAAGAAAAACATAACTTCTCCTTTTTATATTAAAAACCAAATATATTTTTACCTTTACCACGAAGGAAATCTCCCCCGCTCATTCGTTTACCACCGGGGAGTTGCACCTCTTCTACAAGGATACCATTTCCATCTCCGCAAACATAAATAAGGTTTTTATTATTGTTAAGAGGTTTACCAACCTCACCACTACAATTTTCAACCACCGTTGCACGATAAATCTTCATTACTTCACCGTTTGGAAGTTCAGTTGTGGCGGTGGGCCAAGGATTTAATCCCAATATCTGATTTCTAATCTCTAAAGCAGGTTTACTGAAATCTATGGGGGACATATCCTTTGAAATCATTTTAGCGTAGGTGGCATCCTCATCTTTTTGCTTTATGGGAGTAATCTCACCTCTTTGTAATGCTTCAAGGGTGGGGATTAGCATATCTGCCGCGAGGATACTTAACTTCTCAAAAAGTTCTTCGGTGGTATATCCACAGGTGATATCTATTTTTTCTATTGTAAGGATATCCCCTGTATCAAGCCCCTCCGCCATTTGCATTACGGTAACGCCTGTTTCTTTATCGCCATTTATAATGGCTCTTTGAATGGGGGCGGCACCTCTATATTTTGGAAGGATTGACCCGTGAAGATTTATACATCCTAAAGGCGGTAAATGAATGATTTCGGGGGGCAAAATTTTCCCATAAGCCGCAACCACAATAACATCGGGGTTAATATCTTTTAGGATGTTATATGCCTCACCGTCTTTTAAGGTATTGGGTTGAAATACGGGGATATTATTTTCTTCGGCAACCACTTTTACGGGTGGGGGGGTAAGTTTGTGTCCTCTATTCTTTGGGCGGTCGGGCTGACAAAACACCGCCGATACGGTATGGTTGCTCTCAATTAATTTTTGAAGAGATGGCACCGCAAAATCGGGGGTGCCCATATATACGATATTCAAAGGTATCACCTCTAAATTTTATTCTAACCACTCTTTTACGTGGGTTGGGAAAAGTATTCCGTCAAGGTGGTCTATTTCGTGGCAAAATGCTTTAGCAAGAAGGTCTGTACCTTTGGCGGTCATTGCATTACCGTTGCGGTCAAAATAGTTTACAGTTACCTTTTTGGGGCGTACTGTGATACCATATTTACCAGGGCAAGAAAGACACCCTTCGGTGCCCTCTTGTTTACCTGATGTTTTTATTATTTCCGGATTTATAAGTTCTATAAGTCCGTTGCCATCATCAATTACGCATATTCTACGAAGAATACCTACTTGAGGGGCTGCAAGACCTACACCGTCGGCTTTATACATAGTTTCTGCCATATCGTCAAGTAAGTCCCAAAGTTTTTGGTCAAATACTTCTACGGGACGGCAACGTTTGGTTAATAATTCGTCGCCCTCTTTTACTATATTTCTTAATGCCATTTTATTTCATCCTTTAATTTATATATTTATCCTATGTTTTCGGGGTTAATATCTACCCACATACTTGATTTTGAGGATATTTTGCTCTTTTCAAATTGAGATATACTCTTTGCCACCGCCATACGAAAACGTTTGGTGTTTTTGCATTTTACTATCATTCGATATCGGTATTTATCTCCGATTTTAAGTATTCCTGCGGGGGCAGGACCTAAAATTTTAATGTGAACATCGGGGAACTCTTTTTCAATTACACCTTTGAATATTTCAAAAAATTCCATTGACGCCTTGTGGGCGTCCATATCTTTATCAGCAACAAAGCCCATTACACACACATCGCAAAAGGGTGGATATTGCATCATTTTGCGAAGGGAATATTCCATCTTAAAAAACTGATTATAATCTTGCTCTGCCGCCATTTGTATAATCTCATTATCGGGATTTACGGTTTGAATAACCGCTATGCCCTCATCTTCGCTTCTACCCGCTCTACCCACTACTTGAGTAAGCAAGGAAAACGCTCTTTCGCAGGCACGGAAATCATTATTATATATTGCTTGGTCGGCACAAAGTATTCCCACAAGATTTACGTTGGGAAAATCAAGTCCTTTTGCCACCATTTGAGTACCTACGAGAAAATCGTATTCACCATTTGCAAAACTTTTAAGATTTTCGGCGTGAGAATTTTTGGCGGTGGTGGTATCGGCATCCATTCTTAAAATTCTTGCTTCGGGGAACATCATTTGTAGTTCATCCGCCGCTTTTTGGGTGCCTACTCCACGCATAGAGATAACTCCTCCACCGCAAGTTGGACACTTTGAAGGAAGTGGAATACTTTCTCCGCAATAATGACACATTAGTCGGTTGGTGGATTTATGATATGCCATTGATATACTGCAATGTTTACAGGTTATTACCTCTCCGCAACTTTTACAGGATACAAAGGTATTATATCCTCTGCGGTTAAGAAGTAATATGGCTTGTTTTTTATTTTTTAGACATTCATCTAAAAGTTCAGCAAGGGTATTGCTAATAACCGATGTATTTCCTGCCGCAAGTTCTTTTTTCATATCTACGGTGATAACCTTTGGCAGGGTTGCTACACCATATCGTTCATCGAGGGTTAAAAGTTCAAACTGACCGTTATTTGCCCTTGCGAATGTCGAAACCGAAGGGGTGGCAGATGCCATTAAAAATAGGGCGTTATGATAGGCGGCTCTAAATCTTGCCACGTCTCTTGCGTGGAAACGGGGGGAACTTTCCGATTTATAGGTATGTTCCTGTTCCTCATCCATTACGATAAGTCCGATGTTTTCCATCGGAGCAAATACGGCTGAACGGGTACCGAGGGCAATGGTTGCCTCTCCCCTTTTAATTCTTCGCCATTCACTTGCTCTTTCACCGTCGGATAATCGACTATGAAAAAGAGAAACTTTATCCCCGTATCTTGCCTTAAACAATGATACGGCTTGAGAAGTCAGGGCTATTTCGGGCACCATAATAATTACCCCTTTACCCTTTTCTAACACTTGGTCGGCAAGTTTCATATATACACTGGTCTTACCGCTTCCCGTTACACCATAAAGCAACGCACCGCCCGCTTTATCCTCATCAATATACCTTTTCAAGCGGGTATAGCATTCCTCTTGCTTTTTATTCAGTTTAATATCTTTAACTTCGCCCTTTTCATTTGAAGAGAAGGTACCTTTTGCTATTGTTCTTTCAAGAATTTCTACCGTACCGCTTTTTTCCATATTTTTAATTACTGAAACGCCTACGTCGGTCCACTCAAGTAATTCCTTAAGTGATACTTCTCCATTGGTTTTAAGAAAATCCCACACCTTTTTTTGTTTTACAGTATATTTAGCGGATGGATTTTCTATGTATCGCACGGTTTTTATGATTTCATCGGGCTTTTCTGCATCCTTAGGAAGCATAGATTTAAGGGCATCGTACATTGTGCAAAAGGTATGTTCTTTAACGTACTCTGCAGTTTTTAACATCTCTTCATTAAAGAGAGGGGTAGTATCGACACATCTTAAAATGGGTTTTAGTTTGTCGTTTTGTTCGACATCGGTTACGATTTCCATTACTATTCCTTTACGAGGTTTGTTACCTTTTCCAAAAGGCACAGTAACACGACACCCCGCGAACACCTTTTCGGCAAGTTCGCAGGGTACATAATAATCGTATAAACTGTCTAATTTGAAGGCGGTTTGTTCCACCGCTACTCGAACAATCTTTAATGACATTTTAATTATTTATTGTCGCACTTTTTTGCACAGATATCGTTCATAGCAAGGGTTACGGGTTTTTCGGTTAAAATCTCACTTTCTTCTTGTGCTTTAGTAGAGATTTTTCTTGCTTTCTTTGCTACGTCGATTACTAAATCATAACGATTTTCGTAAGTTTCAATAAGTTTGCCAATAGAAGGATTAAGCATATTTACACACCTCTTTAATTTGTTCTATATTTCTGGATGATTTGGAACGGTCTGCCTTGAATATATCTACAAGTTGCTGAACCGCATCTTCCAAATTATCATTAAATACTACGTAATCATATTTTTCGGCAAATGCCATTTCATAGATAGCAGTTTGAAGGCGAGCTTCGATTTGGGCTACCTCATCGGTGGATCTGCCACAAAGACGATTTTTAAGCACTTCAACGGAAGGAGGCATAATAAAAATACTTGCTACGTCAGGATTTTTTGCCATTACCTTTTGAGCGCCTTGAACTTCGATTTCTACAATAACGTCGTGGCCTTCCTGAATCCATTTTTCAATAGGTTCAGAAGGAGTTCCATAAAAGTTACCGCAATATTGAGCATACTCTAAAAACTTATCTTTAAGAATATCGTTTTCGAACTGCTCTCGGGTTACAAAGTTATATTTTCCGTCATCTCCGGGGCGTTTTTCTCGGGTGGTGGTGGAGATAGAAAACTTAACATCCTTTTCCCTTTTGAAGAATTCTTTAAGGAGGGTATCTTTACCTGCTCCTGATGGGCCTGAAACAATAAACAACTGTCCCTTAATGCTCATATATATATCTTCCTTTCTAATACTATTCAACTGAATTTAATATTCTTTCGGTTGAATAATATGATAAAACTATGTATCCGCTATCGGTAATAATAACACTTTCGGTTTTTCTTCCGCCTGTGGCATCTATTACCATTCCTCTTTCCTTACCCTCGGAAACCATTCTTTTAATGGGTGCCGAGTCAGGACTTACTATTGAGATAATCCTTTCGGCTGAAACAAGATTACCAAGTCCGATATTTATAAGTTTCACCGTTATTCACCCTTATTCGATATTTTGGATTTGTTCACGGATTTTTTCAAACTCTGCCTTAACGTCAACTACCACCTTGGCAATATCGGTATTCTGTGCTTTTGAACCGATGGTGTTGATTTCTCTGTTTGCTTCCTGAAGAATGAAATCAAGTTTTCTACCCACTGCGTTGTCACTGTTTACCATTTCGATAATCTGACCTAAATGGGAACGAAGTCGAACGGTTTCTTCGTCGGTGGCTACTCTGTCGGCATAGATAGCAACTTCGGTAAGAAGACGTTGCTCATCCACCTGTGCACCACCCAAAAATTCAGTAATTTTCTCTCTTAAACGTTCGGAATAACGTTCAACCGTTTGGGGTGCTACAACTTCTATCTTTTCAACGGCCTGATAAATGATATTAACACGACTTTCAACGTCGTTTTTCAGGGACTCACCCTCGGTTTTACGCATATTGATAAAGTTGTCTATTGCTACATTTGCAACCGACAAAACATCATCTAAAACCTGCTTTTGGTATGCTTCAAAATCTTCTTCATCCGCCTTTTTTACCGTAACCACTTCGGGAAAACGGGCAGCGTCAAGGGCGGAAACCTTGGGTTCCATACCATTCTTTTCGGCAATTTCTTTTACCGCTGCTATGTACTGAGTTGCAAGAGAATGATTAACGGTGATTCCACATTCCACTTCGTTTTCATCGTCGATAGAAACAAACATTTCTACCTTACCTCTGTTTACCCTTTTTTGAACCAGGGATTTAAGTCCGTCTTCAAGGAACATATATCCTCTGGGGACTCTGCTTGAAAACTCCAAGAAACGGTGATTTACCGAGCGAAGTTCTACCGTAATTTTTCTATTGTTTAAGGTGTTTTCGAAACGGCCGTAGCCGGTCATACTGCAAATCATTTCATTTCACCCTTTAACCGATATTATATTAAGAGTTATTTTAACATTTTTTATTGTAAATGTCAAGGTTTAGCCCTTATTTTTAAGGGTTATGACACCATATTCGGGGCGGTTCATAAATCGTACGGGAGCAGGGTAATTACCAAGTCCACCCGATACGTAGGTATAAGAAATATCGTTTCCTTTATAAAGACCTTTTATCGGAGTATCATTCTCATCAAAACTCTGATTTCTTTCGGGGAACCATTCTCCGTCATAATTAGCTATTCCAACAAAAGGAATATCGGCTATACCTCCGTGGGTATCTCCCGATAACACAAGGTCAAAGCCAAAGTTTGTGTAATATTCAAATTGAGGAACGTGGGCTAAAAGCAGATTAAACTTCTCTTTGTTAAGGGATTCAAAATCTTCCGAAACATCGTAACCTTCGGGGAAATACACCCTGTTTGTTCCATACAGGGTAATATTACCGATATCTATCCTTTCGTTTTCAATTACCTTTACCTTGGCATTTTTCAGTTGAGTAATATATTCATCGTCTCTATCATGCTCACCTGCAACAAAATATACGGGATATTTCGTTGCAAGAGTGGATAACAAATTAACCGCCGTGGACATTTGCTCTTCCTTTTTGGTACTTGAAAACATATCTCCTGTTGCGACGATAAAATCCGGACTTTGTTTTTCAATGCTTTTTACAAGGATAGAATTATCTTTACCGTATTTTGCACCATGAAGGTCGGAAAGATGAACGATTTTTACTTCGTTTTGTATTTTACTCGACTGAATTTCAACGGTATCAACCTTAAAGGTGAAGTTTTCATATCCCCAAAAGGCAGACAAAAGAAACGCCATTACAATCAAGTAAAGTAAAAAATTACCTCTTTTATTCTTCTTTTGTTTCTTCTTACTCAAAACAAAAACCTCATTATACTATTTTTCAATAAGCAAGGGATAAATCTCGTTTCGTTTTATCCCTGTGTGAGCCGCTGCCTGTTTTGCGGCACTTGATGCGGAAAGTCCCTCTTCTATAAGTGATTTTGCCATACTTACTGCATCTTGGAGGGTATATCCATCATTTTTTTCGCTCTTTTCTGCCCCTGCTACTATTAAAACGAATTCTCCCTTTGGATCTTTTTCGTCATATAGAGTTTGGGCATTTTCTAAAGTGGTTCTAACTACCTCTTCGTGAATTTTGGTAAGTTCGCGGACAATGGCTATCTCTCTGTTACCAAAAGCAGAAAACATATCTGCAAGGGTTTGTTTTAGTTTGTGGGGTGCTTCGTAAAAAATAAGGGTTCGGGTGGATACTTTTATCTCTTCAAGTTGTTCTTTTCGTTCCTTTTTGTTCACCGGCAGAAAACCCTCAAAGGTAAACCTACGGCTTTCCATACCCGAAATGGCAAGGGCGGTTGAAAATGCACAAGGTCCGGGGACACTTTCTACCTTAATGCCATTTTCGTGGCATTGTTTAACAAGGATTTCACCCGGGTCGGATATGGCAGGCATACCTGCATCGGTTACAATGGCACAGTTTTCACCATTTAATATTCTTTCTACAATGCGATTACCGCTATCATATAGATTATGTTCGTGATAACTCACCATTGGTTTTTTTATTTCAAAATGATTGAGTAATTTTACAGTTACCCTTGTATCTTCGGCGGCAATAAAATCCACTTCTTCCAAAGTTTTAACGGCTCTTTTGGAAAAGTCGGAAAGATTGCCGATGGGGGTACCCACCACGTAGAGTATTCCTTTCAAATTACTCACCTCTTGTTTGTAAATAATATTCTCCCATTATCTCTTTTATACGGTCGGAGAATTCTCCGTTTTCGTTTTCAATGTATATGGGGGGCATAACGGTTAAAAATGGAGAAGATGCCTTTTTGCCCTCAATCAAAAATAGATTTGGCTCGGTATTATCCCTTTGATGCACAAAGCAAAGACGTTTTGGCTCAATATTGTGCTTTCTCATAAGATACATAGCATCCACAAGGCGAGAGGGGCGATGGCACATACAAAATCTGCCTCCTGTATTAAGAAGCAACGAGGCGGCTTTCACAACATCCTCAAGATTGCATTTTATCTCGTGTCTTGCAATGGCTCTACGCTCATTTGGGCTTATAACACCATCATTTATGGCTTTATAGGGCGGATTACAGGTTACAAGATCATAACTTCCTATTTGAAGGATTTTTTCGATCTCACACAAATCTCCTTCGTGAATAAAAAGACGGCTTTCAAGATTATTTTCTGCAACACCTAATCCCGAAAGATAGGTTGCAGAGGGCTGAATATCAACGCCATCAATGTGGGAGGGTTTTTCCTTTCTGCACCAAAGGAGGGGGATGATTCCGCATCCCGTACCTAAATCAACACATTTTTTTGAACTTTGAGCATCTGCAAAATCGGCAAGAAGGATAGCATCGGTACCGAAAACGTGATCTTTATCGGTAAAGATGGATATTCCCCCGCCCAAAGATTGCTTTTTTACGTTTTCTTTCATATTGCCGACACCGCTATTGCAGTCCATCCACGCTCACGGCGGATATCGAGCACCTTAAATTCACCTTCAAGAGAATCAAGAATCTCTTGTTCTCTCATATCAATAATTCCGCTCATTATGTAGATTCCATCTTCTTTAAGGAATTGTTTTATATCTATATTAAGGAACAAAAGCACATCGGCTACAATATTTGCGGCAATAAGGTCGTATTTACCCTCTACCTTTTCGGTGAGAGAACCAACGATACCTTCAAAGTTTTCAGAAACGCCGTTAAGTTCAGCATTCTCAATAGCAGTTTTTACCGACATAGCATCGATGTCAACACCCACTGCATTCTTTGCACCAAGGAGCAGTGAACATATTGCAAGAATACCGCTACCACAACCCACGTCGAGCATATTTGAATCTTTATCGATATATTTTTCGATAAGTTCAAGGCAAAGTCGGGTGGTTTCGTGAGTTCCTGTACCAAATGCCATACCGGGTTCTAAAAGCATCTCTACCCTATCGGTTTTCTCCCTTTCAACCTTTTCCCAAAGGGGTGTGATTAAAAGTTTCTCACCAATTTTTGTGGGTTTAAAATACTTCTTCCAATTTTCAGCCCAATCTTCATATCGGCACTCTGAAAGTTCGGTGTGGAAGGGAATATTGGCATTTCTAAAAAGTTCTTCTACATACAAAACAGTTTCGGGTACGTTCTTTTCCATATCTAAATATAGATGAATCTTACCTACCGATTTATCCTTAGAAAGAAGGTCAGCATCAATAAGATCGATATGGGCAATATCCCTTACATCCTGCTCTAAATCGCGGTAATCTTCAATATAGATACCGCCTGTATTTGCCATATTGGCTATATCCCCTGCCCTTTCAATATGTTCTACGGGGAGGGTGAATATTATTTCTGTATAATCAAGTTTTTCCATAAATACTTTTCCGTTTCTTAGTAGATAAATCCAATTTTTCTCATTGACTTATAGAGGGTTTTGTTGGCAATCTTTTCGGCATCTTGTGCTGATTGTTTATAAAGTGATTCAAGATAATCTTTATTTTTCATAAGGTCATAGTATTTATCCTGAACGGGTTTAAGTGTATCTACCACACATTCGCCTACCGCTACCTTGAAATCGCCGTATCCTTTACCTTCAAATTCGGCTTCAATTTCTTCCATAGTTTTACCGCTTATTGAGGAATAGATACCCATAAGGTTATTTATTCCATCCTTACCATCGGCATATTTTACACAGGCATCACTATCGGTAACGGCACGTTTGAATTTACGCATAATATCTTCGGGTTTATCGAGAATTGCTACCCAGGAGTTTACGTTATCATCCGATTTAGACATCTTCTTGATGGGGTCTTGAAGGGACATTATTCTTGCACCCACTTTGGGAATGTAGGGTTCGGGAATAGTGAAAACATCACCATAGATATTATTGAAACGATTGGCAATATCACGGGAGATTTCGAGATGTTGCTTTTGGTCTGCACCTACGGGTACTAAATCGGCTTGATAAAGCAAAATATCTGCTGCCATAAGTGCGGGATAACTGAAAAGTCCTACGTTTACGTTGTCGGCGTGGCGGAGGGATTTATCCTTAAACTGTGTCATACGGGAAAACTCACCAAACTGTGCATAACAATTTAAGAGCCATGCCATTTGACTGTGGGCTGCAACGTGGGATTGGATAAACAAAAGGGATTTTTCGGGGTCAACGCCTACCGCAATTAAAAGTGCATAGGTTTCTAAAATTCTTTTTCTGAATTCCGCTGGATTTTGTCTGACGGTAATTGCGTGAAGGTCGGCAACGGTATATATACATTCAAATTCATCCTGCAAATTAACCCAGTTGCGGAGTGCTCCAAGGTAGTTCCCTAAAGTAAGCATACCACTGGGTTGAATTGCACTGTAAATTCGTTTTTTATTATCGGACATTTTATTTTCCTCCTAATTATATTGCTTAAGCACTTCGCCTAAGATCTCCATTCCCTTTTCCATCTGTTCATTGGTGGGGGTAGAGAAATTTATTCTGAAACAAGAACAGGGCTCACTTTCATCGGTCAAAAAGGCAGTACCGGGTACTACTGCTACGTTACTATGTACGGCACGGGTACAAAATTCCACCATATCGATATGGGAAGGAAGTTTACACCAGATAAACAAACCGCCCTCTACAGGGGTATAGGTAATACCATTTGGAACAAGATATTTTTCAACGAGAGATGCCATAAGGGTATATTTTTCACGATAGATTGCTCTTATTTTTTCAAGGTGAGCATCAAAATCGTATTTTTCAAGGAAACGATATGCAACAATTTGCGACCAGATATTTGAATGAACGTCGCTAACCTGTTTACATACTGTCATTTTAGAGATAACGGGTTTTGGTGCTATTGCGTATCCTACCCTCATTCCGGGGGATAAAACCTTGGAGAAAGATCCTGCATAGATAACTATTCCATCGGTATCGAAACTCTTAATATTTGGAATGTTTTCACCTGCAAAACGGATATCACCATAAGGATTATCTTCAAGTATCATAACTCCGTACTCTTTAGCAAGACGATACATTTCACGTCTTCTTTCTAAAGTGGTGGTAACGCCTGTGGGGTTTTGGAAATTGGGGATAGTATAGATGAATTTTACGTTCTTTTGGGTTTTAAGCGCATTTTCAAGTTGAGAGATTATCATACCCTCGTCATCGCACTCAACCCCTGCGAGATTAAGGCCATAGGAGCGGAAGGCGTTTAATGAACCAACAAAGGAATTTTTTTCGCAAATTACGGTATCCCCCTCATTGGCAAGGGATTTTGCGGTAAGTTCCATTACCTGTTGGGCACCCGATGTAATAATAATTTCATCATTTTCATTACCTACGTTATGTAAGGTCTTCATATATTCACGCATCTTATTACGAAGGGGTAAATATCCTTCGGTAATGGAATATTGAAGAGCATCTACGGGGCTGTTATTTAGAAGTTCTGCCGAGATTTCGTTAACCTCTTTAGACGGAAATGCCTCAGGTGCAGGGTTACCTGCGGCGAAGGATATTACCTCGGGCATACTTGTAAATTTAAGAATTTCACGAATTGCAGAGGGCTGAAGAGCCGAAATTCGATTTGCAAATTTGTATTCCATTTTATATTTCCCTTTCTTTATTTGCCGATAAATTCTCTCATTAAGGAATTTTCGGGGACATATTCTTCACTTGCTTCGGTTACGCTTTCTAAATCTCTTAACACTTCACAGGCAAGGATATAGTTTTCATCCCCAACCTTTACGGTGGAGAAAAGTTCAGTTGCCAATCTTTTCATTATTGCGGGTTCAAAGGCGTGTACCGAATTTATTCTGTATTCCGCAGTTTTGCGATAAGGTTTAAGATATTTATCTTCACCCATTATAACCCCTGTCCACATTTGAAGTGTGTTTTTTGGGGATGAATTTCTAAATTTATAATCCCTTACGGTGCGACGGATAAGTCGAAGTTCACGGGGGCTGAAAAGCATTTTTGTACCATCATATATGCCCGTTTTAACACTTACATATACTCGGCATAGATTTTCGGCGGGCAGAGCGTCTACAATAACAGGATTAAGGGCGTGAATACCCTCAAATATTGCCACTTCATCATCCTTGAGTTCAATGGGAACGGTGGTATCTTTTGGGCATCCTCTCGTAAAATCGAACTGGGGCATATCACATCTGCCCTGTTCAATAAGTCCCCTCATACACTCCTGCATAACGGGAATATTTAACGCTTCTACCGTTTCGTAATCTCTTCTTCCGTCGGGTAAAAGCGGGGCTTTATCTGCTCCTAAGTAGAAATCATCAAGGGATATTATCTCTGAACCAACACCCATTTCTGCCATATATTCCTGAAGCAGGTGGGCAGTGGTGGTTTTTCCCGAACCGGATGGACCGCTCAACATTATGATTTTGTATTTTTTGTTTTCTACAATAGAATGGGCAACCTCTTTTACTTCGTTATGATATTGATTGCTTATAAAGGAAATAAACTCCTCGGGTCTTTCACTAACAAGTTCGTTTACCCTTTCTATTTGAATGCATTTCTTATTTATATTTTCCATAGAAGTCGGTTACACCTCTCTTCCTTTCGATTATTTCATCAAATCGGTCTATATATTCATAGGGGAACTTAAAATTAAATATTCTTTCTATATTTGTGCCGTTTGGTTGTTTTAGTCGGGTTACTCCCCCTGCACCTACCGATATAACGGTATGGAGTTCGTTCATCATATAGATATTGTAAAGGCAATCGTATCCATCTTTACTCCAACCTACGTTTTCGTGGTTACCAAGCATTTTGCTTTGACGGTAAAGATAATAAGGTTTATATCCTTTAGAAGTGAGAGTTTCTTCGGAATATTTTAACATTCCCTCAACAGTTTTACTGTCGGCATTATAATCGGCTTCGCCCGACACAACGAGGCGAGATGAACGTTTCATAGAAAGCACGTGGACAGTAATATTTTCGGGATTTAATTTTATTACCTCATCAAGAGATTTAATATAATCATCCACAGTTTCTTCGGGGAGTCCTGCGATTAAATCCATATTTATAAAATCAATGCCGACCTCTCTTGCTATATTATATGCATCAACAGTTTGTTCGACGGTGTGTTTTCTACCAATTCGCTCTAAACTTTGATTGCTCATAGTTTGAGGGTTGATGCTTATTCTATTTGCACCAAGACGTTTTATAATTTCTAACTTTTCTTTTGTTACGGTATCGGGGCGACCTGCCTCAATAGTATATTCCACAACATTTGACATATCGAAGTTATTATTTATTGCGGTCATTACCTTTTCGAGTTGAGGGGCTGATAGTTGGGTGGGTGTACCACCGCCAAAATATACGGTACAAAGAGTAAGGCCTAATTTTTTAGTTATTTTTGCCGTTTCTTCTATCTCTTTACAAAGAAGATCAACGTAAGGTTCAACAAGTTTTGCCGCCTTTTCAATGGAATGGGATACAAAAGAACAATAGGAGCATCGAGTGGGACAAAAGGGGATTGAAACGTAGAGTGAGAATGCATTAGCACCGCTCTTTTCTTCTGCTTTTAATTCGGCGTTATAACAATATTCACAAAGGTTGGTTTTGGGGGGACTTACCAAAAGTCGATTTATCATATCATCCTTTGCCTTTTCTACACTCCCCCATTCTTTTGTAAGGGTAGATAAAAGTTTCGCAGGGCGGACCCCCGTTAAAACTCCCCACTTTGGAGTAAACTGACAAATATCACAGAGCATTTCGTAGATTAGTCGGGCAGTATTGAGTTCTCCTTCTTTTTCAGGGCAAATGGTTTCTCTTTCCATTCGTTTGCCAAAAACAGCAACTCCGCATTTAATAAAGTAGTTATCAATACCGCATCCTGCTTCTTCCCCTGTTAAAATATCGGTATAAACAAAGGGTTCAATACTTGGGACTGTTTCGGTTTGCTCTATTTTTTCGCAGGGGAAAAATAACCGAATTATATTTTCGATTTCGTAGGAATATTCAGATTTATTGAGGTATAGTTTGATCATTGTTTTCCCCTTACTAATAATCTTATATTTATTGCTTTATTCTTTGTTTTTATGGTTCTTGGGTAAACAAATAAATATTAACATATTGGTCGTATTTATTACCAACACTTCCACCATGAATAACTTTAAAATATGGAAATTTTATTTCATGGTAATTTTCAAATGCAATAACGATGTCATTGAATAATCTTTCGCTTATATCATTACTCTCTAAAGTCATATATGCGGCTTCTGGAATTGGAAATCCCCCATCAATATCTAAAGTAATTACATCACCGTTATTAGACGTATATTCTAATGTTGTAACTCCATTATGCCAAGTTCCGCCACCAATTTCGTTTTTACATGTTTGTGTAAAATTACTTGACGCATCAAAGACCTTACTGTAATAACAAAATTTGCTAAAATCGCCTTCAATATCTATTGGCAAGTTCGGAATATTCTCGCCTTTTACATAAATATAAAACAGCATATCTATCCTCTTTCTACTTTTATTAAACTACATATAAGGATTGGTTCTTCTTTCGGTATCGAGGTCGGTTTTATCGTAATGGCCTGGATACACGTTGTAATCCCCATCTAAATCGGCGAGATTTTTAAGGGAATTTATCATCTCTTTAGCATTACCCGTGGGAAAATCAATTCTTCCCATACTTCCACCCGCAAAGAGGGTATCTCCCGAAAAGATATTATCTTCACAAAAATAACACACGCTTCCCTTTGTATGCCCTGGGGTATGCATTACCTTTATTTCCATATCCCCTAACTTAAGGGTTTGGTTGTTTGCCACGATAATATCGGCATTTACAATATACTCTTCGCCACACAAAACTTTAGAAAGAGAAATGCTGCTATCAATAAGTCCGTTTACATCCTCTTTATGTGCAACCACCTTTGCACCTGTTATGGATTTAACCTCGTTTGTGGCGGCAATATGATCCCAATGACAATGGGTGAGAAGAATATATTTTAACCTACCACCTAACTCGGTGGCAAAGTTTATAAGTTCTTTTGTGGGGTAGGGTGCATCTACTAATGCCCATTCATCCCCTTTATCATTTGAGATAAAATATCCGTTGGCGGAAAGAGGCCCGCACACCATCTTTTTAATAATCATTTTTTCTTCCAATCATCGGTATCTAAAATTAGAGTAACGGGACCGTCGTTTAGAAGTTCTACCTTCATATCGGCACCGAAGATACCCTTTTCTACGGTATCCACTCCATTACTCTTTAATTCTTCGCAAAAAAGTTCATAAAGTGGCTCTGCCTTTTCGGGTCGGGCGGCATTCATATAGGAAGGGCGATTTCCGTGGGAGGCATCGGCACAAAGTGTGAAGTTAGATACCACCAACGCACTCCCCTTTATATCTAAAAGAGAGAGGTTCATTTTATCATCGGAATCGGTGAAAATTCTGAGTTTAGATACCTTTTGAGCAAGAAGTTTTGCTTCTTTTTCGGTATCTTCAACATTAACACCAAGCAAAATTAAAAATCCTGTGTCAATCTTACCTGTGAATTCACCATCAACCTTAACCGATGCACTTGATACTCTTTGAATAATTGCCTTCATTTTTATGCTCCAGTTCTATCTACCATAATTACACCGCTCACCTTATCTAATTTAGAGATAATGGTTTTAAGGTGTGCTGTGCCTTCGGCACTGATTGTTACGAGAATTTGATAGTTTCCATCCTTGAGTTTACGGGCATTTACTGCATGAATGCCTATTCTCATATTGGCAAGGGCAACGGTAACGTCTGCAAGGGCGGTGGGGGTATCTACAGTGGTAATGTTAAGGGTTACTTTATAATCTACGCCCTTTTTATTTGTCCAATGGGCATTTACCCAACGCTCAGGCTCTTCAGATTCGGATATAACCTTGGGAACATTGGGACAATCCCTTTTATGAATAGATACACCGTGTCCACGGGTGATAAATCCAATAATATCATCACCTGGGAGAGGTCCGCAACATTTTGAGAATTTAATGAGGCAGTTATCTACACCCTCAACCACAACACCATCCACTGCGCCTTTAGAGGTTGTATCCCCCTTAACAAGGGTTTCGGGAGTGGGTGCTTCTTTCTCAACGTTTCGATAATTTTTGTTGTATTCGTCTCTAACCTTATTCATAAGGCGGGACATTTGAAGTCCACCGTAACCTATCATTGCAAAGAAGTCATCAACATCGGCACAATGATACGTTTTTGCAAGCATTTCGAAAAACTCGGTGCGTTTTTCTTCGGTGGGTATAACGACTAAATCCCTCTTCATTGCCTTTTCGAGGGTTGCTTTACCCTCGGCAATATTTTCCGCTCTACGTTCCTTTTTGAACCAGGCACGGATTTTCGTTCTTGCTTCACTTGTTTTAACAATGTTGAGCCAATCACGGGCGGGGCCTTTACCCTGACCACCTGTTATAACCTCAACTACTTCGCCTGTTTTAATTTGATAGTCAATGGGTACTATTCTACCGTTTACCTTTGCCCCCGTCATTCTGTTACCGATTGCCGAGTGAATAGCATAGGCAAAGTCGATTACGGTTGCTCCTGCGGGAAGATTTATAATATCGCCCCTTGGAGTTACCGCAAAGGTTTCATCAAAGGTAAGGTCGGTTTTAATATTACGAACAATTTCACCAACATCCTCTGCCTCTTTTTGAGAATCAAGAAGTTGACGAATCCAAGTAAGACCATCCTCCATTTTTTTGTCGGTCTTTTTAAGGTTGGCTTTATATTTCCAGTGGGCGGCGATACCGTATTCGGCGGTTTCATGCATTTCCCAAGTACGAATTTGCACCTCAAATGCAACACCATCTTTATCGAATACGGTGGTGTGTAGAGATTGGTATCTATTTTGTTTTGGTGTGGAGATATAATCCTTAAATCTACCTGGGATTGGTCGGAACATATCGTGGATAACACCAAGAACGTTATAACAGTCATTGACGGTATCTACAATAATTCTCATAGCGTATACATCGTAGATTTCATCAATGGTTTTTTGTTGAATATACATTTTGCGGTATATTCCATATATAGATTTTATTCTGCCTTCAATGTGAATATTGGGCAGTATATTTTTAAGTCGGGTTTTAATTTGATGTTGTAACACTGCAAGAAGTTCTTCACGGCCTCTTGCACGGGTAGCAAGTTCTCTTTCGATATCGTCATAGGCAACGGGGTCGAGTTGATACATCGCCAAATCTTCAAGTTCTTCTTTAATGGTTCTAATACCTAAACGGTGAGCAATAGGGGCATATACCTCAATGGTTTCAAGGGCTATATCGCGACGCTTTTGTTCTTTATGGAACTCAATGGTACGCATATTGTGAAGTCGGTCGGCAAGTTTGATGATGATAACACGAACGTCCTCCGCCATTGCAAAGAGCATTTTGCGGATGTTTTCTGCCTGTTGTTCTTCTCTTGAATAGTTAGGTACTTTGCCAAGTTTTGTAACACCCTCTACGAGAAGGGCAATCTCTTTACCGAACTGCTTTTTAAGGTCGTTGGTGGTGAGGGCGGTATCTTCAACAACGTCGTGAAGGAGCGCTGCTGCCACAGATTGTGAATCCATACCAAGTTCAATAAGGATAAGGGCAACATTAAGAGGGTGCATTACGTAGGGTTCACCCGAACGACGATATTGACCCCTGTGTGCTTGTGTTGCACATTCAAGAGCCTTGGTTATAAGGGAAAGATTATAATTTCCTGCCTCCGCCGCCTCAAACAGGCGGTCATAAATGGATACAGTTTTTTCTGCCATTGTAATACCTCGTTTCTATGAAAGAAGTTCAAATATCTTTGAACTGGAAAGGTCTTGTTTTGGAGCGTTACTGTTGTATGCGATATGCTGATTTTCTCCGTCAAATTTTCTTGAAATAAAGGATAAATCTTCTAAAACGTCAAGAGATACAAGAGTTTTTGCGTATTCCACCTGTTTTTCAAGTCGAATATATAAAGTCTCGGCGGAATAAACAAATCCGTTTTTCTCTCTTACATAGCGGAAAATCTTTGCTATATCATCCCTTGTGGGGGTGAGAGATTGTTTTTCGGTTTGAGATAAAACCGCTCCTTGTTTGAATCTTTGATAGAGAATATTTGAATTTATAATATCTTCATCATCCGTTTCGGAGAATTTCATCCCCTTTACCACGGCGGAATAGTTTTTCTCTCCTCTGAAAAAGTTCATAGAAAAGTTAATTGCTACATCCACTATATCTCCTTTTTCAAAGGGGAAGGTATCGGGCGGAGTAGAGAATTTTATGCAGGATACCTGTTCTCCCCCTCTTGAGAGAATAAGTTTAACGGTGTTTTTGTTCGGTATATGATTTATGGACACTATTTCCATTCCCATTAGACCAAACAATGGTTCGGGATTGCCAAAACCGAAGGGGCCAAGTTCTAAAGCGGCAATAGCGGTTTTATCACTGACTCCTGCGGGGGTAAGTCCACATTCAAGGGTAAGATATTCAAATCTATCGTAATTTTGATTTTTTGCAAAATTATTTATCTCTTTACGAAGGGTATTGATGTTTTCAGCTTTAAGGGAAAGGCCTGCGGCTTTTTTATGTCCGCCAAGACGTTCGGTTAAATATCGGCAACTGTCTAAAGCATCAAAGATATTAAATCCTTCGGTGCTACGGGCAGAGCCAACGGCATCTTCTCCGTCAATGGAGAACACCACGGCGGGTTTACCGAATTTTTCGCAAAGTCGGGAAGCGACTATACCTAAAACGCCTTGATGCCACCCCTCCCCTGACACAACTAAAACTTCAGAATAGAGTAGTTCGGGATTATTAAGACACATTTGGGTCGCTTGTGATGTGATTTGTGCTTCGGTGGTTTGGCGAAGATAGTTATCTTCGCATATTTCGTTACAAAGAAGTCGGGCTTCTTCCACGTTATCGGTTACAAGAAGACGAAATGCACGGAAACTTTTGCCCATTCTGCCTGCTGCGTTTATTCTTGGTGAAAGTCCAAAGGCAACGTTGTGGGCGGTAAGTTCTCTACCATCCAATCCCGCTGCTTTAATAAGTTCAGATATACCAAGATTATTTCTTCTATTTAAAACTTCGATCCCCTTTTTAACGAAAATTCTATTTTCACCTTTAAGGGGAACGATATCTGCCACGGTACCTATTGATAATATGTCGCCATAGCGTTCCATCATATCCATTGGGTCGGTATTTTCTAATGCACACACAAGTTTGAAGGCAACACCTACACCTGAATAATCGGCAAACTCACCATCCGGCATAAACACTTGAGGATCAACCACCGAAACGGCATTGGGGATTTTTTCCCCTGCAAGGTGATGGTCGGTGATAACAACATCAATGCCTTGGGTCTTTGCATATTCTACCTCATCGTAGGCACTAATACCGTTGTCAACGGTTATGGCAAGGGTAACTCCTTTGCTTTTAAGAAGGTCAATAGTGGAAATGTGTATGCCGTATCCTTCTTCAAGTCGTTCAGGGATATAGGGAACTATGTTTACACCTTTGGAAATAAGATAACGATATAAAAGGGCGGATGCGGTAATACCATCCGCATCGTAGTCACCGCATATACCTACGGTTTCGCCATTTTCAATGGCTTTATTTATACGTTCAACCGCCTCTATCATTCCGGGAATAATAAAGGGAGACTGGAGGGATATATCTTCATCATAAAATTCAAAAATATCTACGGGGTCTAAAAATCCTCTGCCACACAAGATTAGTGCCGACAGTTGATTTATTCCGCACTCATAAGCCAATTCTTTAGCTAGTGATTTATCTGCATTTCGAAGTGTCCATTTTTTCCTTGCCAGTTTTTCACCTCCACAACATACATATTCATAGTATTATATCATTTCTTAACTGAATTGTCTATAGTTTTTCATATTATAATATGGTAAATAATTATTAAAATTTGATTGACATTTAGAGGAAATAAATATATAATATTTGTGATTATGTCCTATAATTCTAATTTTTTAATAAAAGAGGTAATGTTTTATGGCAAAACAGGTTATGTTGACCAACGAAGGTCTTTTGAAACTCAATAACGAACTCGACAATCTTATCTCGGTTAAACGTAAGGAAGTTTCTGAAAAAATTAAGGTTGCTCTCTCCTTTGGTGACCTTTCTGAAAACAGCGAATATGATGAAGCTAAAAACGAACAAGCCAAGGTTGAAGCCCGTATTGCTGAAATCGAAGCTATTCTTAAAAATGCAAAAATCATCGAAGATGAAATTATTGATACCGACTCCATTCACGTTGGTTCAAAGGTTAGAATTTTTGAAGTTGCTTATGATGAAGAAAACGTTTATCACATCGTAGGTTCTACCGAAGCTGATCCTAAAGAAAATCGTATTTCTGATGAATCCCCCATCGGTAAAGCAATTCTCGGACACAAAGCAGGCGACACCGTTGATGCCGAAACCCCTGCAGGTGTTGTTAAAATTAAAATTCTTGAAATTTTATAATTCTTGGAGAGATATAAATGTCTGAAAACGTAAACAACAACGTTCAGGAACAAACTGAACAATCATTAAGTGAAATTTTGCAAATTCGTCGCGACAAGCTTTCTGCTATGGTAGAAGCAGGTAACGATCCCTTTGTAAAAACTAAATACGACGTAGATGCATATTCTACCGAAATTAAAGAGAACTTTGAATCCTTCGAAGGTAAAGAGGTATCTTTAGGCGGTAGAATTATCAGCCGACGCATTATGGGTAAGGCAAGTTTCGTAGGACTCAGAGACGGCGAAGGCGATATTCAATTATACGTTCGTCGTGATGACGTTGGCGAAGAAACCTATGCCGACTTCAAAAAATGGGATATCGGTGACGTTATTGGTGTTAAGGGTACTGTATTCCTTACAAAAACCGGTGAAAAATCCATCCACGCTAATCACATCGAGATTTTAGCAAAATCCCTTCTCCCCCTTCCCGAAAAATTCCACGGACTTAAAGATACCGACACCCGTTATCGTCAAAGATACGTTGACTTAATCGTTAATCCCGAAGTTCGTGATACCTTCCTTAAACGTTCACAAATTCTTCGTGAAATTCGTTCTTATCTCGATAGAAAGGGCTTTTTAGAGGTAGATACCCCTATTCTTGTGCCTATTGAAATCGGTGCTTCTGCCCGTCCTTTTAAGACACATCACAATACTCTCGATATGGATATGTATCTCCGCATTGAGACCGAACTATATCTCAAACGTCTTATCGTTGGCGGTATGAATAGAGTTTATGAGGTTGGTCGTATCTTCCGTAACGAAGGTATGGATACTAAACACAACCCCGAATTCACCTCCATCGAACTTTATCAAGCATATACCGATTATTACGGTATGATGGATTTGGTTGAGGAACTTTATAAGGAACTCGCTCAAAAGGTTTGCGGTAGTCTTAAGATTATGTATCAAGGCAACGAAATAGATATGGGAAATTGGGAACGTCTTACCATGGTTGAGGCGGTTAAAAAGTATTCCGGATGCGATTATTATTCTTGGAACTCTGATGAAGATGCCCGTGCCTGTGCTAAAGAAATGCACGTTGAAGTTCCTGCCGATGCTACTAAAGGCACCGTTTTGGTTGAACTTTTTGATGCTTTTGTTGAAGAAAAACTCATTCAACCTACCTTTATTTATGACTATCCTGTTGAGAATAGTCCCTTGGCAAAGAGAAAACCCGAAGACCCTGCATTTACCGAGCGTTTTGAATATTTCATCAATGCCACCGAATTTGGTAATGCATTCTCTGAACTTAATGATCCTATTGACCAGAAGGAACGCTTTGAAAAACAGGTTGCCGCAAGAAAAGCTGCTGATCCCGATTGCACCTGCGAAGTTGACTATGACTACGTTACCGCTTTGGAATATGGTATGCCCCCCACAGGCGGTTTAGGTTTTGGTATTGACCGTTTGGTTATGCTTCTTACCGACAGTAGTTCTATCAGGGATGTTTTGCTCTTCCCCACCATGAAACCGATTGAATAATTAAAATTTATACCCCAAGATATCAATCGGTATCTTGGGGTGTTTTAATATGAAATATCAATAGTTAAGGGTGATATATATGACTATTTATGAACAAACGAGGGATGTTATTTGCGAACTTTGTGAAAAGGCGAAGTTGAAAAAGGGCAATCTTGTGGTTGTGGGTTGTTCTACAAGCGAGGTTGTGGGTTGCAATATTGGTAGCAACTCTAATCCCGACGTTGCTGAAGAAATATTTAAGGCGCTTTTGGATTTCACAAAGGAAAAGGAAATATATCTTGCCATACAATGTTGCGAACATCTTAATCGTGCCATTATCACCGAAAGGGATGCTGTCCCCTTTGCAGAAGTTGTGAACGTTGTTCCTCAACCGAAGGCAGGTGGCTCGTTGGCAACTAAGGCATATAAGTATTTTGAGCATCCCGTTGCGGTGGAGGAAATTAAGGCCGATGCAGGTATTGACATTGGTTTTACCTTGATTGGAATGCATCTTAAAAAGGTGGCTGTGCCTTTACGCCTTGAAAACAACGTTATTGGCAAGGCCATGGTTTTAGCTGCTCGTACCCGTCCAAAATTTGTGGGCGGTTCAAGGGCTATTTATGATGAAGATATGTTATAAAATAAATAAAACACCCTATGACGTTGTGTCATAGGGTGTTTTATTATTTATACGGCTAAAAAGAAGTACTCTGTTATGGTTTCGGGGGATTCTTTCATATTGTTATTTATCCACCATTTTACCGTTTCGACAAATGTGTAGATGATATGATTTATCCAAAATTCTTCGGGTAATATATTACTTTTCCTCGATTCAAATAGAGGCAACTGCGATTTGACGAGTTCTCTCAAATTGATTTTGAAATATTGTAAAAACAGTTCGTTATTTTGACTTGATAACAGTTCTAAAATATTGTTATCGTTCTTTTGAAGGTGCAAAAAGAGGTGTAGAAAAACCGAATCAGGGGCATCACATTCAAATATATGCTTATGATTATTTTCTGCATTCATAGCGTCAAATATATGACAAAACAGTTCTTCACATAATTCTTTGAGCAAGAAATCCTTTGTTTCAAAATGAGAATAAAAGGTGGCTCTGCCTACATCTGCCCCATCTATTATTTCTCTCACCGTAATTTTGCTAAAATCTTTAACTGACAAGAGTTTTATAAAGGCGGTGAAAATTGCCTCTCTTGTTTTTCGCTGACGTCTATCCATATTTCCTCCATACATTTTTTATAAATTGTTCGGTAACGGATACAATGACCATATCGTATATTGATTATAGGATATATTTATGTTACATTTCAATCGAACAATATGTTCAGTAACATATCTATTGTACAATAACATAGTGACTATGTCAATGGGAGTTTTATTATGAAATCGGTAAGGAATATTTTTTTTGCATTTATTCTTAATTTTTGTTTTGCGGTATTTGAATTTATTGGAGGAGTTTTCACCGGCAGTGTGGCTATTTTATCTGACGCAGTACACGATCTCGGTGATGCGGTGAGCATTGGGATATCTTTATTATTAGAAAAGAAGAGCAAAAAGGAACCAAACAACAAATTCACCTACGGATACACGCGGTACTCGGTAATCGGAAGTGTTATTACCACCCTTATTCTTCTTTTTGGATCGGTTATGGTTACAATTAATGCGGTCATAAAGATATTCAACCCCTCTCCCATCAATTACGACGGAATGATTATTTTTGCGGTTGTAGGGGTCATAATAAACTTTATTGCAGCTTTACTTACAAGTCACGGGGAGTCCCTTAATCAAAGGGCGGTAAATCTCCATATGCTTGAGGACGTTCTCGGTTGGGTTGTGGTTCTTATTGGTGCTATTGTTATGAGATTCACAGATATTTCTATAATTGACCCTATTATGTCCATCGGAGTTGCCTTATTCATTTTTATAAATGCCCTTAAAACACTTCTTGAAGCGGTCAATCTTTTTCTTGAGAAAACACCTAGGGGAATAGATATCTCCGAAATTAAGGAACATATTTCGAAGATTGAGGATGTTCTAAACGTGCATCACGTTCATGTTTGGAGTTTAGACGGGGGAAATAACTACGCAACAATGCACATCGTTACTAATGGAGATGCTCACGAGGTGAAAGAGAAGATTCGTGAAAAACTTGAGCAATACAACATTTGCCATGTTACGCTTGAGCTTGAATCAAGCGAAGAACATTGTCATGAAAAGTGTTGTCATATAAACACGGAAAACATTTCCGGTCATCATCACCACCATCACCAT
>JAFVID010000095.1 GCA_017474205.1 Clostridia bacterium
GCACTTCTTGGTATCGGTACATTTACTCAGATTAACGGTATTACTTCTGCGGTAAATAACTTCTTTGATCCTAACAACGCATGGAGTGTTTCCTTATTTGGTATGAACTATTCATGGACCGTTGTTATAAAACCTTTCGCCACCATATCCTTGGCTTCAGCAATAATATCCTTAGGCAGACGGCTTCTTTCTCTACCCCTTACGTATGGCACGACACAGTAGGTGCAGAAGTTATTGCATCCGTACATAATGGGAAGCCAACCCTTTAGTCCATCCCTACGGGGTTCTATTCCCTCGGCAATAATACCGTCACATTGGGGGCAACTGAACACCCTTTTTTTATTCTTTATGAAGTTGAAGATAAGTTCGGGCAGGGTATGGATAACGTGGGTACCCATTACGATGCTGACGTAAGGATATGACTGTTTAATCTTTTCAGCAACGTGGGGTTGTTGCACCATACATCCTGCAATAACGATTATCATATTGGGATTTAGTTTTTTAAGTTTTTTCAGTGCGCCGATATTTCCAAAAACTCTATCCTGTGCGTGTTCTCTGACGGCACAGGTAACGTAAAGCACTAAATCGGCAATTTCGAGATTTTCGGTAAACTCAAAACCCATACCTTCAAGAAGCCCACCCATACGCTGACCGTCGCTTATATTTTGCTGACAGCCAAAGACGTGGACATATGCCCTTGGGGTGTGTCCAAACCGCTCTTTTAGGAGTTCTTTCGAGAGGGCAGAAAACTCCCTTTGTTTGTTCATTTCGGTATCATTTACAAACATTTTTCGCCCACTTCTCCTATTAAACGATAGTATTCAATCTATTATACTATATACTATATAATAATTCAATAGCATTTTACAATAAAATATCCCGATTTTTTATTTGACAATATGTGGTATTGGTGCTACAATGTAGTGGTATAAGTAGGATAAAATAGGTAAATGTTTGTTAATGCCCTATTTTGTCCAAAAAGGAGTGTTATTTTTGGAAAAACCCAAGTACACAAAAAAAGATATTATTCAAATTTGCAAGGATAGAGGCGTTCGTTTTATCCGCCTTCAATTCACCGATATTTTCGGTTCACAAAAGAACGTTGCCATCACGGTAAGCCAACTTGAAAAGGCACTTAACAACAAGTGTATGTTTGACGGCTCATCCATTGAAGGATTTGTCCGTATTGAAGAATCGGATATGTATCTTTATCCCGATATGGACACCTTCGTTGTTATGCCCGGTCAGTTAAATCAAGGCAAAACCGCCCGACTTATCTGTGATGTATATAAAGCCGACGGCACTCCCTTTATGGGTGACCCCCGAAATATCCTTCGCAAGGTTATTGCCGAAGCGGAAGAAATGGGTTATCGCTTTAACGTTGGTCCCGAATGTGAATTTTTTCTCTTCAAAAAGGATGAAAAGGGACGTCCTACCGTAAAGACCGATGACGTTGGCGGATATTTTGACCAATCCCCCGTTGACGAAGGTGAACTTTGCCGAAGAGAGATTTGTCTTAACCTTGAGGATATGGGATTTGAGATTGAGGCATCCCACCACGAGGTTGCAAAGGGTCAACACGAAATTGACTTTAAATACAGCGAAGCATTAAAGGCCGCCGACGATATTATGACCTTCAAACTTGTGGTTAAAACCATCGCTGCCGAACATAATCTTCACGCAACCTTTATGCCAAAGCCCCTCTTTGGCCACGCAGGTTCAGGTATGCATATAAATATGTCCCTCTTTGACGTAAAGACAGGCAAAAACGTTTTCTACGATAAGGATGACGAAACCGGTTTAAGCAAGGTTGCCTATAACTTTATCGCCGGTACTATGGAACATATCCGCAGTATGGCTGCCATTACAAATCCCCTCGTAAACTCCTACAAACGTCTTGTCCCCGGATACGAAGCCCCCGTTCATATCGCTTGGTCTGCCCACAACCGCAGTCCCCTTATTCGTATTCCCACTGCCCGTGGCGAAGGTTCCCGAATTGAACTTCGTTGTCCCGACCCCTCGGCAAACCCCTATCTTTGCATCGCAGTTTGTCTTGCGGCAGGTCTTGACGGAATAAAGAAAAACCTTACTCCCCCCCCTCCCGTTGACTCAAACGTTTATGAGTTAGACAGGGAATCCCGTGCCGAACTCGGCATTGGTAAAATGCCTGCATCCCTTATTGATGCCATTAACGAAATGCAAAAAGATGAGGTTATTATGGGTACCTTGGGTGAACATACATCCAACAAATATATCGAACAAAAACTCAACGAATGGAAGGAATACTGCACCCGTGTTTCTTCTTGGGAAGTAGAAAAATATTTGCTTAAATATTAAAATATATCATTCAAAAAAATATTTTGAAAATCACTTCGAAAGGAAGTTTTTATTATGAGTCATATCGAAACAAAATGCATCCAAGAGGGTTGGAAACCCAAAAGTGCCGAGCCCAGAAGAATGCCTATTTATCAAAGCACCACCTTCGCTTATGAAGATTGCTTTTCTATGGCACAATATTTTGAACTTAAATCCACCGACCATATATACACCCGTATTTCTAACCCCTCTTTCGTAGGTGTTGAGGATAAAATTACCGCTATGCAGGGCGGTGTTGGCACAATGATTACCGCTTCGGGAATGTCGGCAACCTTCGCCGCCGTTGTTGCTATTGCCCACGCAGGTCAAAACATCGTTTGCAGCAGTGAAGTTTATGGCGGTACCTACAATCTTTTCTATAAAACTCTCCCTGAACTTGGCATTGAAACAAGATTCTTCACCCCTGCCGATACCGATGAATTTATTGAAACACTTATCGACGAAAATACTCGCCTTATCTTTGGCGAAACCCTTTCTAACCCCTCTTTAACCGTGTTCGATACCGAGCGTTATGCAGCCCTCGCCCATAAGCACAATATCCCCCTTATGATGGATAACACCTTCCCCACCCCCGCAAAGTGTAATCCCTTTGATTACGGTTGCGATATTATCGTTCACGCCACCACCAAATATATGGACGGCCACGCCGCCGCTATGGGTGGTTGCATTTGCGATTCGGGTAACTTCGACTGGAAAGCAAGTGGCAAATTCCCCGAACTTTGCACCCCCGATGAATCCTATCACGGTGTTGTTTACTGCGAAGATTTTGGCAAGGCAGCATATATTATGAAGTGCCGTGCCCACATTATGAGAGATATTGGTATGACACCCTCTCCCTTTAACGCATTCCTTCTTGACCTCGGTCTTGATACTTTAGCCCTTCGTATGGATAGACACTGCGAAAACGGACAAAAGGTGGCAGAATTTTTAAATAAGCATCCTAAAATCAAGGCAGTAAACTATCCTTCCCTTGAGGGTAATCCCCAATACGACCTTTGCAAAAAATATATGCCAAACGGTTCTTGCGGTGTAGTATCCTTTGAAATTGACGGTGGCCGTGAAGCCGCCACCAAGTTTATGGAAAACCTTAAACTCGGTAAGATTATGACCCACGTTGCCGATAGTTGCACCTGCGTTTTACATCCCGCATCCACCACCCACCGTCAACTTTCCGACGAACAACTCATCGACTGCGGAATTTCTCCCTCAATGGTGCGTATTTCGGTTGGTATTGAGCATATTGACGATATTCTTGAAGATTTAGAAAACGCCCTTAAATAATATCCCTTAACCGAGGTTTTATAAATGAAAAAAGTTTTACTTTTAGGGGATTCTATCCGCCTGAATTATGGCCCTAAAGTTTTTAGAAATCTCGACGGAATTGCCGAGGTTGTAGGCCCTGCCGATAACTGCCGTTTCGTGCGATACACCATTGCAAACATCAGAGAATGGCTCGGAATTTACGGCACTCCCGACGTTATCCATTGGAACAACGGTATCTGGGACGTGCATCATTTCCTTGACGGGGATGAAAAAGTGCTTACCACTTTAGATGAATATCTTTCCGATTTAGAGAGATTATATAACCGACTTCGTCTAACGGGGGCAAAGATTATTTTTGCCACATCAACCCCCTGTAAAGAGGGATATCCCTTAATGAATAATGAGGATATTATCCGTTACAATAAAGCAGCGGTGGAACTTCTTAAAGATAAGGTTGATGAAATTAACGACCTTTATTCTTTAATAAATTCCGACGTCGAAAAATATATTTGTAACGATAATCTTCACCTAAGTAAGGACGGAATTGCGGCAGCAGGCAATCAAGTTACCGAAATTATTAAAAAATATTTGTAAAAATTTTAAGGTAGGTAATGAAAATGAAAATTACCTGGAAAAATTTATTTAGAATAGGCATTTTGTTTTTTGCTCTGTATCTTTGTATTCACTATTTAGATACCGTGCAAAGTTTTGTTTCCCTTATAATAGGTGCGGCAACCCCGTTTTTTATTGGATTTGCCATTGCCTACGTGGTAAATATTTTGATGTCATTCTATGAAAAAATTTATTTTCCAAAATCCACAAAAAAAGCGGTAGTGGTAACAAGAAAACCCCTTTGCATGACCTTTGCCTTTGTTTCTCTCTTTGTAATTGCCACCCTGATTATATATTTGGTTGTGCCAAAATTTGTGGATTGTATTAAACTACTCACGGCGCAAATTCCACCCTTTGTTGAGAATGTAATTTCAAATAAATTCGTTACAAAATATATCCCTGCATCTCTTTATGCGAAGATTGCAAGTTTCGATTTTAGTCAAATTATCTCTAAAGGAATTCAATTTGTTGCTTCGGGAATAGGCGACGTTACCAATATTTTGGTTTCGGCAGTTTCTTCGGTGGTATCGGGTGTTGTTACCGCATTTATCAGTATAATTTTTGCAATATATATCCTTGCATCGAAGGAAAAACTTGTGTCTCAAACCTATCGACTAATCCACGCATATTTGCCTAAGATTGAAAAACGTGTTGTTTATGTAATTTCGGTTTTTAACCAGAGTTTCAAAAAATATATCGTCGGTCAGGCAACCGAAGCGGTGATTTTGGGCGTGCTTTGTACTTTAGGAATGCTCATTTTTGGTTTCCCCTATGCAGGAATGATAGGTGCCTTGGTGGGCTTTACCGCCATCATCCCCGTTGCGGGAGCATATATCGGAGCAGGTGTGGGTGCCTTTATGATGCTCACCGATTCTCCCCTTAAAGCACTTTTATTCCTTGTGTTTATCATAGTTTTGCAACAACTTGAGGGTAACCTTATCTACCCAAAAGTTGTGGGTGATACGGTAGGACTCCCTGCAATTTGGGTGCTTGCCGCAGTAATCGTGGGCGGTGCACTCTTTGGCGTTGTGGGAATGCTTGTTGGTGTGCCCCTTATGGCAGGTATTTACCGTCTTGTTCGTGAAGACGTGCAAAAACGAGAAACCGAAGCAAAAATAATAGAAAACAAAGAATAAAAAATATAAAAATATCCCTTTCAAATCCGTCGGCTTTGCCGACACCTTACTTCTTCACTATTCACTATTACTTATTACTTCAAAAAAGCAGGTTGAAAAATATCAACCTGCTTTTTTTACTGTACTGCTTTTTTTATTGCATTTAGAGCATTCTTTTCAAGTCGGCTGACCTGTGCTTGAGATATACCTATTTCCTCCGCCACTTCCATTTGAGTTTTGCCCCTTAAAAATCGGGCAGACAGTATCTCTTTTTCCCTTTCAGAAAGTTTTTTAACCGCATCTTTTATGGATATTTCATCCACCCAATTCCGGTCATCGTTTGTATCACCCAACTGGTCTTCCACATAAATCGTGTCACCGCCGTCGGAATAAACCGGTTCGGATATTGAAATGGGATCAACAATGCTCTCAAGAGCGATAACTATCTCCTCTTTCGGTTTTTCAAGCACCTTTGCTATCTCCTCCACGGTGGGTTCTCTGCCCAGTTCATACTGAAGTTTTTCCTTTGCCTGCATAGATTTGTAGGCGGTATCACGAATGGATCGTGCCACCCGAAAATGTCCGCCATCCCGAAGGAAACGTCGAAGTTCTCCCAGAATCATGGGCACGGCGTATGTGGAAAACCGCACGTCGATAGAAAGATCAAATCGGTCGATGGCTTTAATGAGTCCAATAACACCGATTTGAAATAAATCGTCGGGATTTTCCCCTCGGCTTGTAAATCTTTGAATGGAACTTAACACCAAACGAAGGTTGCCCATAATGAGTTCTTCTCGTGCTTTTTTGTCTCCGCTTTGAGCAAGCTTAAGCAGTCGGATTTTTTCTTCCTCTTTCATTGTTTTTAACGATACCGTATTTATTCCGCTGATTTGCACCCGATTAAATTGCAAAAAAAACATCCCCATTTTTGTAATAATTTTCAAGAAAATTATTGACATTTTTGAGGATAAAAATTCAACTGGAAAATATTACTTTTTTAAGAAAAGAATTTATACATTTGTTAAAGTTTTTTTGAGATTTTTTATAATTCTCTTTTCAAGTCGGGATATATATGATTGAGAAATTCCCAATTTATCTGCAACCTCTTTTTGGGTGTGTTCTTCGTATCCTTGAAGTCCAAACCGCATATTCATAATGCGTCTTTCCCTGTCATTTAGAAGGGCAATTTGACCATTAAGAAGCCGACATTCATCCTCTCGTTCCACCTTGTTTGAGATAAGGTCGGGATCACTTCCTAAAATCTCCGAAAGCAAAAGTTCGTTGCCATCCCAATCGACGTTTAGCGGTTCATCGAGGGATAATTCCCCCGCCCTTCCTGCAGTTTTTCTAATGTACATCAGTATCTCGTTTTCAATGCAACGGGATGCATAGGTTGCAAGTTTAATATTCTTTTCGGGGGAGAAAGTATTGACCGCTTTTATCAGTCCGATTGTGCCGATAGATATAATATCTTCAACACTTGCCCCTGCAACATCATATTTCCTTGCAATATATACAACGAGTCGCAAATTCCGCACGATAAGTTGCTCTTTTACCTTTAAATCCCCCTGCCTTAAAGCATCTAAAAGGGCGGTTTCTTCATCCTTAGATAAGGGTGGCGGAAGTGTTTGCGGTCCGTTTATGTAATCGATTCTTTTTGCAAAAAAAATTCCGAAAAGATTTGCAAATTTTAATTTAATTTTCAAAAAAATTTTACTTAACATTTTATAAAATCCTCTCCGATAATTCCGTCAATACCGTCTTCAAAAATTTCATTACTTACCGCAATTATCCCCTGCTTTTCGCAAAAAATTTTGTGATTTTTTTCGATTAAAATTTTATCAACTTTTATTGCAGGAAGTACGCCTGTACCACCCACAACACTGTATGGAATTATTTTGAATTTTTCTTTGTGTTTTATATCTTTTGGCAAAGTTTTTTCAACATTATTTGTTAAACAAACCTCAAGTTCTATTGAAAAAAGTTCACGCACTGCATCAATATTTACCACCGCAACGGGTAGATCGGAAAACATATCGTGAAGTTTGTTTCCCGTATCATAAAGCACAAAAAACTCCGCCGATTTTTCTTCAAAAAACACCGTCATTTTTAAGACGTTTCCTGCCTCAATATCGGTGCCGAAATGTTTTCTCAAAAGCAGTAAAATAAAATATCCTAAAAGAAATGAAAGAAGCAAAACGTAGGGAGAAATATCTATGTAAACCGCTCCGTTATTGATAAAAACTCCTTTAGGTTTTAACAAAATCCAAAGGGATAAAATTATTCCTGCGTATCCGAAAGACACCGAATAAAAACAAAAAAGTCGTGATAAAAATTTTGGAATTTTTTCAAAACCAAAGGTGGAAAACGTTACAATTCCCGAAATAAAAAATCGAATAAAAAAATTCAAAATAAAATTAACTTCGGGAAGAAAAATTACTGCGGTAAAAATTGTTGCAACAAAACTTCCCAAAAGCATTCTGAAAAATTTCACTCTTTTTTTGCAAATTTTTGAGGTGGCAAGAAGCAAAAAATAATGAACGAACATATTCACGCCAAACAAAACGTCAACATAAATTACGTTCACTTTTTTCTCCCTCCACCTTCAATTTTTACAACAAAATTATAACCCCCGACCAGACAATTTTTTTGTCTTAATCGGGGGTTGAATTTTTTTATATTTTGTTGTTAATTGCAAAAATGACGGTTATTATTTTTTATCTGCCTTTTCATTTTTTGCTTGTTCCCTTTGTTTGTTTATGCTTTCTTGAGCATCCTCTGCTTCGGGGATTACTATGGGCATATTTTTTACGTATTTACCGCCTGCGGGGGAAGGATAACTACCCTTCGAAAGAATTGATCCGCCGTGGGTAGAACAGGTGGGAAGATAACTTTCTTTATAATATCCCCAACCTAAATTGGTGCAGTTGCTTGTTGCCAGTCCACCGCTGTCTTTACAATATTGTCTGTAAGATACACCCGATGATACGTTAAAATCGCAAAGGGGTAAATCTTTGTGAAGTTTTTGCATGGATGAACGCCAAACCTTAACTGCGGCGTTTGCTCCGCTGGGAAGGTCTTTACTGCTATCGTAACCGACCCAAACAACGCTGACAAAATGGGGTGAACCACCTGCCATCCAACAGTCGTGCTTATTATCGGTGGTACCGGTTTTACCCATTAAGGGCCAACTGCCGAAACGAGCACCTGCTGCGGTACCCGATACGGTAACCGATTGCAAAAGTTCACTCATAACACCTGCGGTGTCGGGAGAAATAACCTGTTCGCCCCTTGTATCTTGCTCAAGGAGTTTATTGCCGAAGGTATCGTAAACTGCGGTGTAGGTGGTGGGTTTATAGTATACGCCCAAATTACCAAAGGATGCATAAGCGGCGGTCATTTCGAGAACGGTTACACCGTCAACCATACCACCGAGAGCCATACCCGAAAGGGTTTGGTCGGTTAGCATAACACCATCCACAGTTCTTGATTCAACCAAGGTGGAGAAGTGGTATCTATCTCTTAAGAAGTCAAAACTCTTTGTGGGAGAAAGTTCATTTACTACCCTTACTGCAGGGGGGTTGAGTGAACTTTGAATTGCCTTTTGTGTGGTTACGTAACTTCCCGAACCTGCTGCAGGGGGATAATATTTGCCGTTGGAAAGTTTAAGATGGAAGTCGTGAATATGACTTGAGAATGTAAGTTTATTAAATTCGATTGCAGGACCGTAAGCCGCCAAAGGTTTAATACTTGAACCGGGTTGACGTTTAGAGTCGGTGGCACGGTTAAGACCTCTGTTTACGGTCTTTTCTCCCCTACCGCCAACCATGGCAACAACGTGGCCTTGATAGTCCATAATAACCTGTGCCGATTGAGGATATTCTCCCGATTTATCCTTCACGAAGTTGGAATTATCGTTATAGGTTTCTTCAAGTGCCTTTTGAGCGACATCGTTATAGGTGGAATAAATTCTAAGACCGCCGGAGAAAATTGCATCACTTGCCTCTTCTTCGGTATATCCCTTTTGCTCAATTAAATCATTTTGAACTTGGTCTAAAAGTGCCTCTTCAAACCAAGAATAAATTTGAGATTTTTTTACCGCATCTTCACCCGAGTCGCGACCGATAACGGTGATAGTATCCTTCATAGCGGCATCGTATTGCTCTTGAGTAATAGCACCGTCTTTAAGCATAAGTGAAAGACAAAGTTCACGACGCTCTTTGTTTGCTTCGGGACCGTCAAGAGGATTCTCTACACCCGGAGTACGAATGGTAGCAGCCAAAGATGCACATTCAAGAAGGGATAAATCCTTTGCCTCTTTACCAAAATAGAACTTTGCTGCGGTTTCTATTCCGTCGCATCCGTTACCAAAGTGAACGGTGTTGATATAGCATTCAAGAATAACCGATTTATGATATTCTTTTTCAATTTGAGATGCACGAACAATCTCGCGAACCTTACGCATATAATTCATATCGTCATCGCGGGTAAGGTTTTTAACAAGTTGCTGTGTGATGGTTGAACCACCCTGAGTATTACCCCAGAAGTTGGTGAGTTCGTTAAGTACCGCACCGATAGTACGCTTCCAGTCAACACCTTCGTGATCCCAAAAGCGCTTATCTTCAATAGATACAATAGCATCGGCAAGATAATCCGACATATCGGTATAATCTACCCAAATACGGTTTTGGTCTCCGTGGAAGGATGAAAGTTCGTAATATTCACCGGTGTTACTATCTTTAGCATACACAATGGAGGTGTATTTTAGTTTGAGGTTGTTGAGGTTGTAATCAATGTTGGGATCCATAAATCCAAACATATATACACCAAATGCCCCTACAATAACAGTACCAGCAATTACGCAAATAAGAAAAATGGATAACACCGTTCTTCCCAAGGCACCCATATTTTTAAATTTCTTTTTCTTTTTCTTGACCGAAGTTAACTTAACGTCCTTTTGGGGCTTTTGTTTCTTTTCTGCTTTTCCTGACTTTTCGGTGGAAGAAAAAATGTCTCGGGTATCGGGATTTTCGTCCCTTAAGTTCATTGCTTCCAAAGACCAGGGGTCAACGTCATTGTTTTGCGACGTTTCTTGTTTATCGGGGTCGTTGGAAAATAAATCGAAATCAAAATCGAAATCTTTCTCAGACACTTACCTTCGCCTCCTAATTTTATTTTATATGAATAAAAAAATCGATAAATATCCATTATCTCCCTATATTATATCACCTTTTTTTCAAAAATGTGGTAACAATTTTTTAACCCTTTTGTTTTATTATTTGAAATCTTGGCAATAATTCCCTTGAAAACATTTTGGAGGATTTTTATGAAAAACATAAAACAAAAATTCGTATCATTTTTTGAAAAAATATCAAGAGGAAATTTATTGCTTAAAAGTTTATGCTTTGCCATAGTATTTTCACTGGTATTTCAGTTTGCGGTTTTTGGACAAAAATGCGAAAACATCAGAGAAAATATCTTTCGGCTTCACATTCTTGCCAACTCAAATTCCGATGCCGACCAAGCATTAAAATTAAATGTACGGGACCGCTTGTTAAGCGTGAGTGAAGAACTTTATAAAGATGCAAAAACCGAAGAAGATGCCATAAAAATATCCACAGAAAACATTGACTATTTTACCTCGGTGGCAAAGGAGGAAATTGTGGCAAGGGGATACGATTATGACGTAAAAATATCGGTGGGGGATGCAAACTTTTCCACCCGACATTATGAAAATTATACCCTTCCTGCAGGGACATATAAAGCGTTACGAGTAATCATAGGTGAGGGCAAAGGCAAAAATTGGTGGTGCGTGATGTTTCCGCCCATGTGCATTTCGGCGGCACAGGAAAAAAGTCAATCTGCATTATCTGAAAATTTAGATAAAAACGGCTTCGATATTGTATGCAACGGCGAAAAATATAAGGTAAAATTCAAGGCAATAGAGATTTATGAATGGATAAAGCATAAAATTTCATAATATAAATACATCCTTCCGTTTTGGCAAAAAACTCTTGTAATTTATACTATTATATAGTATAATATTATGAATTATTATTACATTGAGGTAATAGTGCAAAACGGAGGGATGACCTATGTCAAAGGAAAAAATTATAGAAAAAGAAACAGCCACCCCTTGTGAAAATACAAAACCCGTAGTAAAAAAACGCAAACGTCGTTTAGGCGACCGCCACGATGGATATAAAGTCCGCAAACTCGATTTGCCCTTTTATATTATCCCTGTAATTATGCGTACACGTCTTGACAGTCAGGTGTTTTTTAATATTTCTATCGATATTGAAAACCTTGAAAAATACGTTCGCAGAAAGCGCCGTGAAGATATGCCAAACCTTAAACTTCTTCACGTTGTTTTGGCGGCTATGGTTCGTATGTTTGCCACTCGTCCTCAACTTAACCGCTTTGTTGCCGGTAAAAAGATATATGCCCATAACGATATATCCTTCTCAATGTCGATTAAACGTAACTTAACCGACGACGGTGAAGAAACCGAAGTTTGTCCCGTATTTGAACCCACCGATACCATTTATGACGTTGTGGAAAAATTCAATGGCGAGGTTGAAAAGGCATTTTCTGATGAAGAAACCGAAACCGATAAATTAAATCGTGTTGTTGGTATGACACCCACCTGGCTTAAATCCTTTATCGTTTTTGTGCTTCGCAACCTCGATAAAGTAGGTCTTATGCCTAAATTTATTACTAAGGCGAGTCCCTTCCACGCCAGTGCCTACGTTACCGACGTTGGTTCCCTTGGAATTGACTCTATCTATCACCATCTTTACGAATTCGGTACCTGCTCTTGTTTTTTGGCAATCGGTAAAAAGCAGTCCATCCCTTACGTTAAGGATGACGGTACTTTAGGTGAGAAGAAGGTTATTAACTTCCGCTTTGTGCTTGACGAAAGAATCACCGACGGTCATTATTACGCCGCCACAATTCGCAAGTTTACAAGATATATGAAACATCCCGAACTTTTGGAACTCCCCCCCGAAGAACTTCCGGATGAAATATAAAAACCGCAAACAAAACTATCTCTACATAAAAGGATTGACAAATTATGAAATGGACAGGACTTAACGAATTAAGAGAAAAATATCTTGCATTTTTTGAGGAAAAAGGGCATCTTCGCCTTGGAAGTTTCCCCCTTGTTCCCCAAAACGATAAATCTCTTTTGCTTATAAACTCAGGTATGGCACCTATGAAAAAGTTTTTCACAGGTGAGGTTACCCCTCCCCGAAATAGAGTTACCACTTGTCAAAAGTGCATTCGTACCCCCGACCTTGAGCGTGTAGGTATTACCGCCCGTCACGGTACATTCTTTGAAATGCTTGGTAACTTTTCCTTCGGTGATTACTTTAAAAACGAAGCAATTCCCTGGGCTTGGGAATTTTTAACCGAAACCCTCGAAATCCCCACTGAACTTCTTTGGCCCTCTGTTTATGAAGAGGATGACGAAGCATACGCTTTGTGGAGAGACGTTATCGGCGTACCCGAAGAAAGAATTGTTAAACTCGGCAAGGCAGATAACTTCTGGGAACACGGCACCGGCCCCTGCGGTCCCTGCAGTGAGATATATTTTGACCGCGGTGAAAAATACGGTTGCGGATCACCCGACTGTAAGCCCGGATGCGACTGCGACCGATATATGGAAATCTGGAACAACGTATTCTCCCAATTCAACAATATGGGTGACGGAACATATACCGAACTTGAAAATAAAAATATAGATACCGGTATGGGACTTGAACGTCTTGCCTGTGTTATGCAGGGTGTAGATAATATGTTCGAGGTAGATACCATCCGCAATATTTTAGATAAAGTTTGCGAAATTTCGGGCAAAGAATACGGTGTAGATAGCAAAACCGATATTTCTATCCGTGCCATTACCGACCACGCTCGTGCCGCTACATTTATGATTAGCGACGGCATTATCCCCTCTAACGAAGGTAGAGGATACGTTCTTCGCCGTATCATTCGTCGTGCAGTCCGCCACGGAAAACTTATCGGCATCAACCGTCCCTTCTTTATGGAACTTTGCGACGTTGTTATTAACGAAAATAAGGCGGGATATCCCGAACTTGAAGAGAAAAAGGTTCTCATTACCAAGGTTATCGTAAACGAAGAAGCATCCTTCAACAAAACCGTTGACCAAGGACTTTCTATGCTCAATGACCTTACCGCAAATAACGGTGTTATTTCGGGGGATGATGCCTTCAAACTTTACGATACCTACGGATTCCCCCTCGAC
>JAFVID010000096.1 GCA_017474205.1 Clostridia bacterium
AGGAGGGAATATTCAATGTTTACACCTGAAATGATGGAATCGGTCAAAAAGGTTGAGGCCACTCGTGCAGCCCGTATGGCTACCGAACCCCGCCGTATGACCGCAGAAGAAAAGGATGCCCTTCTTAAGGAATATCATCCCGACTATCGTGATGCCGGTTTTGCCGAAATCAAAATCGGACCCAACAAAGGTCAAAAAGCTCCCTTGGAACTTAGCAAATTGCTTCATTCCAACAGCCGTCTTCTCAATGAAAAGGTTGACCTTAACAAAATTGACTATGATGTAGATGTACTTGTTATCGGTGGCGGCGGTGCCGGTTCTTCCGCAGCAATCGAAGCCCACGAAGCAGGTGCCAACGTAATGATCGTTACCAAACTCCGCATTGGTGATGCCAATACTATGATGGCAGAAGGCGGTATCCAAGCAGCCGACAAAGAAAATGACTCCCCCGTACAGCACTATCTTGATGCTTTCGGCGGTGGTCACTTTGCAGCTCGTCCCGAACTTCTCCGTCGTCTTGTTATGGAAGCTCCCGATGCTATCAGATGGCTTAACGAACTCGGCGTAATGTTCGATAAAGAACCCGATGGCCGTATGGTTACTACCCACGGTGGCGGTACCTCCAGAAAAAGAATGCACGCTTGTAAAGACTACTCCGGTGCAGAAATTATGCGTACCCTTCGCGATGAGGTTATCAACCGCAAGATTCCCGTTGTTGAATTTACCTCTGCAGTAGAACTTATCAAGGATGATAAAGGTCAAGTAGCAGGTGCTGTTCTTCTTAATATGGAAACCGATGACTATATGGTAGCCCGTGCAAAGACCGTTATTATCGCAACCGGTGGTGCAGGTCGTCTTCACTATCAAAACTTCCCCACCTCCAACCACTACGGCGCAACCGCAGACGGACTTATCCTCGGTTATCGTGCAGGTGCACCCCTTCTTTATCAAGATACCATTCAATACCACCCCACCGGTGTTGCATATCCTTCCCAAATCTTCGGTGCTCTCGTTACCGAAAAAGTACGTTCTTTGGGCGCTATGCTTGTTAACAAAGACGGTGAAGCTTATGCTCATCCCCTTGAAACCCGTGACGTTTCTGCATCCGCTATCATTCGCGAATGTGCAAAGGGCAAGGGCGTAGAAACTCCCCTTGGCAGTGGTGTATGGCTTGATACTCCCATGATTGAAATCCTCGGTGGACCCGGTACCATCGAAAAACGTATCCCCGCTATGCTCCGTATGTATCTTAACTACGGTATCGATATGCGTAAAGTGCCCATCCTTGTATATCCCACCCTCCACTATCAAAACGGTGGTTTGGAAATCGGCGGCGAAGGATATACCAAAGCTATCCCCAACCTCTTGGTTGCAGGTGAAGCCGTTGGTGGTATCCACGGACGTAACCGTCTTATGGGTAACTCTTTGCTCGATATCATCGTATTTGGTCGTAATGCAGGTAAGGCAGCAGCAAGAAGAGCTAAAGAAGTAGAACTTGGCGAAATGAATATCGATCATATCTACGCTTATGCTGAAGAACTCAAAGCTGCAGGTCTTGATACCGAAGAAGTATCTCCCTTGCTCCTTCCCAAATACGCTCGTCACGAGAGATAATAGGAGAATAAAAAGATGCGTGAAATAAATGTTAGCCAACTTACCGACGTAATCGAAAAGTTGTGCATTGAGGCAAACTATCATTTGCCCTCCGACGTAAAATGCGCTATTAAAAATTGCCGTGCTTGTGAAGACGGCAAGATTGCACAAGGCGTTCTCGACAATATCATAGAAAACTATGAAATTGCCGACAATGAGAATGTTCCCATCTGTCAAGATACAGGTATGGCCTGTGTATTCCTCGAAATCGGTCAGGACGTCCACCTTGTAGGTGGCGACCTTGCCGAGGCGGTGGATGAAGGCGTAAGACGCGGATATATTAACGGTTATCTCCGTAAATCTGTAGTTAAAGACCCTGTTCGCAGAGGCAACACAGGGGATAACACCCCCGCTATGCTTTACACCGAGATAGTTCCCGGTGAAAACATTAAAATCACCGTTGGTCCTAAAGGATTCGGTAGCGAAAATATGAGTATGATTCGTATGTTCAAACCCTCCGCAGGTCTTCAGGGTATTAAAGATTTTATTATTGAAGCGGTTGAAACTGCAGGCCCTAATCCTTGTCCTCCTATGGTTGTTGGTGTTGGTATCGGCGGAACCTTCGACAAGTGTGCTCTTCTTGCTAAAAAAGCATTGATGAGACCCCTTGATTCCTCTAATCCTGACCCCTTCTATGCCGACTTAGAGGTTGAAATGCTTGAAAAGATTAATGAGCTTGGTATTGGACCTCAAGGATTTGGTGGCAAAACCACCGCTATCGGTCTTAATATCGAAACTCTTCCCACCCATATTGCGGGAATGCCCTGTGCAGTTAATATCAACTGTCACGTAACCCGTCATAAGAGCGAGGTGATATAAATGGCAAGAAAGATTAATCTTCCCCTTACCGAAGAATTGGCAAAAACTCTCCACGCAGGTGACGAGGTATTGCTTACCGGTACCATTTATACATCCCGTGACGCAGGTCATAAGAGAATGTGTGAATCCCTTGCAAAGGGTGAGCCCATTCCTTTCGACCCTAAGGATGCCACTATCTACTACGTAGGTCCTACCCCTGCAAAACCCGGTAAGGTTATCGGCTCGGCAGGTCCTACCACCAGCGGTCGTATGGATGCCTACGCTCCCACTATGATGTCGGTTGGTGCAAGAGGTATGATAGGTAAAGGTGCCCGTCTTCCCGAAGTTGTTGACGCTATGAAAAAATATAACGGCGTTTACTTTGGAGCAATCGGCGGTGCAGGTGCTCTCCTTGCAAAATGTATCAAAGAGGCAGAACTTATTGCCTTTGAAGATTTGGGTGCAGAAGCACTTCGCAAACTCTATGTTGAAGATATGCCCGTTGTTGTAATTATCGACAGCGAAGGCAATAATCTTTACGAAGAGGGTCGTAAGGCCTATCTCGATAGCAAAAAATAAATAACTTTCAAGCACAATCGTTGGAATTTTCTTCCGATTGTGCTTGTTATGATGTAATGGAGGTAATTAAAATGGATATTATTTTTAATAACCTTACATTTTTCTCCGTTAAGGGAATTATGTTTTTGGTGTTTTCCATTTTAGCAATTATTGTATTCGGTTATGCCCTTGGTAGAATCGATGTTAAAGGTGTTTCTCTTGGCACCGCAGGTGTATTTATTATCGCACTTCTTTTTGGTGCTCTTTTCGGAGGAAAATTTCTTGCTCCCGAAGTTGGTGCATCAATGAACAACATTCTTAAAACCGTAGAAAACATTGGTTTAATATTCTTCGTAACTGCGGTTGGACTTATTGCAGGTCCCAACTTCTTTAAGGATTTAAAGAAAAACTACAAATCCTATGTATCCCTTGGTCTTCTTATCATCATCATCGGTGGTGTATCTTGCGTAGGATGTCTCTACCTCGCCCGTGCTCTTGGCGATAATTCTATGGAACTTCCCGCAATGCTCGTAGGTGTTCTTTCCGGTTCTCTTACCAGTACCCCCGCCTTCTCTGCAGCAAAAGATACCGTTGCCGATATGGCAGCAGGCAATCCTGCCCTTGCAGAGCATCTTGAAGGCGTTATTACCGTAGGTCATGGTATTGCTTACCTCTTTGGTGTTGTAGGTGTTGTTCTCTTTGTTCAAATCATCCCCAAACTTGTTAAAGCAAATATGGATGAAGAAAGAGCAAAGATTCTTATTGATGATGGAAATACCCATAAAGAATACAAAGGCAAACTTCTTGATATTGATGAATTTGGTCTTGCAGCATTCGCATTCTCTGCTATTGTTGGTATTCTTCTTGGTAGCATTAAATTCCCCCTCTCTCTCATTGGACTCAGCGGAACCTTCTCCCTTGGTACTACCGGTGGTGTTCTTATCGCTGCTCTTGTATTTGGTCACTTTGGCAGAATCGGATGCATTAACTTCACCGTTGACCACAAAGTTCTTCGCGTATTCCGCGAACTCGGACTTATGCTCTTCCTCATTGGTGCAGGTATCCCCGGCGGTATTAAGTTCGTTGAATACTTCAAGGTTTCCTACTTCGTTTATGGCGTAATTATGACCATATTCCCCATGGTCATTGGATACTTTGTAGCAAAATACGTTCTCAAATTCCCCCTCTTAAACAACCTCGGTTCTATCACCGGTGGTATGACCAGTACCCCCGCACTTGGTACCCTTATCGGTGTTGCCAAGACCGATAACGTAGCAGCTGCTTATGCTTCTACCTATCCTATTGCACTTGTATCTGTAGTTCTTGTATCTCAGGTAATTCTTCTTATCTGGCAAGAAATCCCCGCAGGTTGGGTAGCATAAGATAATATAAAATTAAACTTACAGGACTGTCCATCAAATGGACAGTCCTGTTGACTTTTTATTGGTATTATGATAAACTAAACAGGATTTTTATTGGAGGTGAATGGTGTGAAAAGTTTTGAAATAACTAAAAACGATGCAGGTCAACGTCTTGATAAATTCGTTACAAAGGTAGCCCCTAAACTGCCCAAATCAATGATGTATAAAGCCATTCGCGTAAAAGATATTAAAATCAATGGCAAAAGGGGAGAAATATCCACCCGACTGAACGTGGGGGATGTGGTTTCTCTCTATATTAAGGATGAATTTTTTGAAGAAAAAGAATACATAATGGATTTTATGTCGGCAGGGAAGACCCTCCACATTGTGTATGAGGATGATAATATTCTGCTGCTCGATAAAAAGGAAGGACTACTTTGCCACGCCGATAAAACCGAATACTGCGATACCCTTATAAATCGTGTAAAGCGATATCTCTACGAAAAGGGAGAATATGACCCAAGGGATGAGAATACCTTTACCCCCGCCCTCGCCAACCGCATCGACCGCAACACCTGCGGCATCGTTATGGCGGCTAAAAATGCGGAGGCGTTGCGTGTTCTTAATCAAAAGATAAAGGATAGAGAAATATCAAAATTCTATCTTTGTCTTGTTCACGGTATTCCTAAAAAAAGGGAAGATACCCTCTCGGGATATCTTAAAAAGGATGAGGAAAATAATATTGTAAAGATATATGACCACCCCTTAAAGGATGGAATGGCAATCCGCACAAGATATAAGGTGCTTAACTCTAAAAACGGAGTATCCCTTTTAGAGGTGGAACTGCTAACGGGACGCACCCACCAAATCAGAGCCCATCTATCTGCTTTGGGGCATCCCCTTGTGGGAGACGGAAAATACGGCAAGAATGCCGCCGACCGCAAAAAAGGATACGTTCATCAGGCACTTTGTTCCTATCGTTTAAGGTTCGATTTTACCACCGACAGCGGTGTTTTAGAGTATCTTAACGGCAAAGAATATTCACTTAACTCGGTGTGGTTTGCCGAGGAGTATTTATAAAATGTGTTTAGGAGAAAAATATGTCGATTTTAGAAAGTTTACAACCCACTCGGGTTTTCAAATATTTTGAAGAGATTGCGACTATTCCTCACGGGTCGGGAAACTGCTCTGCTATTGCAAAGTATTGTACCGATTTTGCAGAAAAACATTCCCTTCGCTATGTCCGTGATGATGCCGATAACGTTATTATATATAAACCTGCAACAAAGGGTTATGAAAATGCCGATACAATAATTTTGCAAGGACATCTCGATATGGTGCTTCAAAAGACACCCGACTGCGAAATCGACCTTGAAAAAGAGGGACTTGATATTTATATAGATGGCGATTACGTTAAGGCACGGGGGACTACCCTTGGTGCCGATAACGGCATAGCCGTTGCTATGGTACTTGCAATCCTTGAAAGTGATAATATCCCTCATCCTGCCATCGAAGCGTTGTTTACAAGCGACGAAGAGATAGGAATGGTGGGTGCACTTGCCCTTGATATGAATTTGCTTTCGGGTAAGAAACTTATAAATATCGACTCGGAAGAGGAAGATATCCTTACCGTTTCTTGTGCAGGGGGAAGTGATTTTTCCATTACCGCACCTCTTAAAAGGAAAAAGGCGAAGGGTACAAAGGTTAAGGTTTCTCTTAAGGGACTTAAAGGCGGTCATTCGGGAATAGAAATCCACAAGGGTAGAGTAAATGCCAACATTCTGATGGGTAGACTTATCAACACCATTAAAGATGATATTGATTTTGAAATTTTATCGGTAAGCGGTGGCGATAAGGGTAATGCTATCCCTCTTATGTCTAACTTAATTGCCGTAACAAATACCCCCTACCAATTCGTTTCAAAGGTTACCGACTGTCTTAATACGGTTAAAACTGAAATCTCCGCAAGAGAGCCCGATTTCGATTTTGAAGTTTTGGTCGGAGAAGAAAACGAATACGACGTAATTGGAATTAAAAAGGAAGTTATCTTCCTTATGTCTTGTGCTCCAAACGGAGTGCTTAAAATGAGTGCCGAAATTGAGGGACTTGTAGAAACCTCCCTTAATTTAGGTATACTAAATACCGATGATGATAATTTGTTTATGCTTTTCTCCCTTCGCTCCAACAAAGATAGTGCGATGAAATATCTTGAGAAAAAACTTGAAACCCTTTGCAGTTTTGTCGACTGTGAAATAAATAAGGGTGGACATTATCCCCCTTGGGAATTTAGAAGCAATTCTGACTTGCAAGCCCTTTATAAAAAGGTCTATGCCGAAAAACAGGGTAAAGATATTAAGGTAGAGGCAATCCACGCAGGACTTGAGTGTGGCGTTTTGGCATCGGGCAAACAGGGGCTTGATTGTATCTCGGTAGGCCCTAATCTTTTTGACGTTCATACAACACAGGAACGGCTCTCAATATCATCAACCGCCCGTGTTTATGAACTAATTTTAGAGGTATTAAAACAGTGCAAATAACTTGCATAAATTGTCGAAATATGATATAATGTTTTGGATAATGTTTTGAAAGGAAAACTAACTATGGAAAATAAGCAAGATTTTCAACCATATATTCCTGCAAGTCGTGTTACCCCCGAAATCACCGTTACCTCAATAATCGTTGGTGTGCTTCTTGCGGTTGTATTTGGTGCGGCTAACGCATACTTAGGCCTTCGTGTTGGTATGACCGTTTCCGCTTCTATTCCCGCAGCGGTTATTGCTATGGGAATTATCCGCGTTATTATGCGTAAAAACTCAATTCTCGAAAGTAATATTGTTCAAACAATCGGTTCTGCAGGTGAATCTCTTGCAGCAGGTGCTATCTTCACCCTTCCCGCCCTCTTTATTTGGGCATCTGAAGATAAGTACGCAGGTCAAATTACAAAACCCGATATGATAGAAATCGCCCTTATTGCTCTTGTTGGCGGTCTTTTAGGCGTTTTGTTTATGGTTCCCCTTCGTAATGCACTTATTGTTAAAGAACACGGTGTTCTTCCTTATCCCGAAGGATCTGCCTGTGCAGAGGTTCTTTTAGCAGGTGAAAACGGCGGTTCTTCCGCTACTACCGTATTTGCAGGTATGGGATTTGCCGCACTCTTTAAGTTCATAATTGACGGACTTAAGGTTGTTACAGGTGAAATTGCCCTTACCATTAAAGGTTTTGGCGGAACTATCGGTACACAAATTTATCCCGCCGTTATGAGCGTTGGATATATTTGCGGTGCAAGAATTTCATCCTATATGTTCGCAGGTGGCGTTCTTAGTTGGATGGTACTTATTCCCCTTATTTTACTTTTTGGCGAAAATGCAGTATTGTATCCCGAAGCCACAAGAACCGTTGCAGAGGTATTTGCACAAGACGGTGCTTATGGAATTTGGGGATCATATATTAAATATATCGGTGCAGGTGCCCTTGCAGCCGGTGGTATTATTAGTCTTGTAAAATCCTTACCCCTTATTGTATCAACCTTCACAGGTGCAATTAAGAGTATGACAGGTGCAGGTAAAGCATCCAATGAACGTACCGACAGAGACCTTAACATCGGTTTTGTTCTTGTCGCTATTGCGGTTCTTACTATTGCTATTTGGCTTATTCCCACAATTCCCGTAAACCTTATTGGTGCATTTATAATTGTTGTGTTTGGATTCTTCTTTGCCACCGTTTCTTCAAGAATGGTTGGTCTTGTAGGTAGTTCAAACAACCCCGTTTCGGGTATGGCTATTGCAACCGTACTTATTGCAACCCTTATTCTTAAGTTTACTGGTGCAACCGGTATTAGCGGTATGATAAGTGCTATTGCCATTGGTTCTATTATTTGTATCGTTGCCGCTATTGCAGGTGATACATCCCAAGACCTTAAAACAGGATTCCTTCTTGGTGCAACCCCCAAGAAACAACAAATTGGTGAGATAATCGGTGTTGTAGCCGCAGCCCTTGCTATTGGCGGTACACTCTATCTCCTCGATTCCGCTTGGGGTTTTGGTACAAAAGAACTTGCTGCACCTCAAGCAACCCTTATGAAGACCGTTATTGAAGGCGTTATGGATGGCAACCTTCCCTGGGGTCTTGTTCTTTCGGGCGTATGTATTGCCGTAGTCATTGAACTTATCGGTATTCCCGTACTTCCCTTCGCAATCGGTATTTATCTTCCCGTTCATCTTAATGCTTGTATTATGGTTGGCGGTCTTGTTCGTCTTGCTATCGACAAACTTAAGAAACCCGATGAAGAGAAGAAGAGAATTGCAAACAACGGTATTTTGTTCTGCTCAGGTATGATAGCAGGTGAAGGTTTAGTTGGTATTCTCCTTGCAATTTGTGCTATTGTAACCCTCGGTGGAAAGAGCATTGCAGAATATTTTGACCTTTCAAGATTTGGCATTCCCGCTTACATATATAACGAGGGAAGTCTCGTATTGTTTGCAATAATCATTGCCACTGTATTGTTCTTCTCCTTTAAGAAGGAAAAAAATAAAGAATAATGAAAAAGAAAAATTTGTTAGATAAGAATTATCTTGAAAAGAAGCCATATAGAAATGAAAATATAAATTTCTCGGTTGATGGTGAAGGGAAAGTAACCTTAGAAATCGAAAACAAGGGTGTTTTCAATAGGATATTTCAACTGCTTCTCAAAAAGCCCAAAATAACCTACATTCACTTTGACGAAATGGGCAGTTTTGTGTGGCCTATAATCGACGGTGAAAAGACAATAACCGAGGTTGGAGTTTTTGTGAAGGAGCATTTTGGCGAAAAGGCCGAGCCCCTTTATGAACGCCTTGCAAAATATTTTCAAATTCTTGAAAGTTACGGTTTCATAAAATTTATTTAAATAATAAATAAAGAACGGAGACACTATAAAGTGCCTCCGTTCTTTCAAAGTACAAAGCACATTCCAAATGGAATGTGCTTTGCTGTATTAAATATTACTTTTTAATAACGATATTAACGAGTTTGTTGGGGATGTATATTTCTTTAACTACGGTGCCGTTAGAAAGTTCGTAGGCAATCTTTTCATCCTTTTTAGCAATATCTAAAGCGGTTGCTTGGTCAGCGCCGTTAGGAATAACAATACGAGAACGAAGTTTACCGTTGATTTGAACGGGAATTTCGAGTTCGTCATCCTTGCACATTGCTTCATCGTAGGTGGGGAAGTCGGCAAGAGAGCAGAATCCCTCAAAGCCCATAGTTTCCCAAAGTTCCTCGGTGATGTGGGGAGCAAAAGGATTGAGCATAGAAAGAAGTGCCTTGAAATCGGCCTTGTTAAGGGATTTAACCTTATCAATTTCGTTAATAAGAGCCATCATAGCGGCAATAGCGGTATTGAATTTCATATCTTCAATATCTTCGCCAACCTTTTTAATGGTGCGGTGGATGGTCTTTTCTAATGCTTTGCTGTAGGTATCGCCATCAACAACGATATCTTGCAAGCCCCATACGCGGTCGATAAATCTGCGACAGCCCTTAATAGAGTTGGTTGACCAAGGAGCAGATTTTTCAAAGTCACCGATGAACATTTCATACATACGCATGGTGTCTGCGCCATAATCGTTTACAACGTCATCGGGGTTAACAACGTTACCGCGGGATTTAGACATCTTTTCGCCGTTTTCACCTAAAATCATACCGTGGCTTGTGCGACGGGCATAGGGTTCTTTGGTGGGAACTACGCCAATATCATAAAGGAATTTGTGCCAGAAACGGCTATAAAGCAAGTGGAGGGTGGTGTGTTCCATACCGCCGTTGTACCAGTTAACGGGAGTCCAGTAATCAAGGGCTTCTTTGGATGCAAGTACCTCACTGTTATTGGGGTCGGTATAGCGGAGGAAATACCAGGATGAACCTGCCCATTGGGGCATGGTGTCGGTTTCTCTCTTTGCAGGACCGCCACAGCAGGGGCAGGTGGTATTGACAAAGGAGTCGATCTTTGCAAGGGGAGATTCGCCTGTATCGGTGGGTTCATAGGAATCTACCATAGGAAGTTTAAGGGGAAGTTCACTTTCGGGAATGGGAACGCATCCGCATTTTTCGCAGAATACAACAGGGATAGGTTCGCCCCAATATCTTTGACGGGAGAATACCCAGTCACGAAGTTTGTAGTTTACCTTTTCAAAGCCGATATCCTTCTCTTTAAGCCAGTCGATAATCTTTACCTTGGCATCCTCAACCGAAAGACCGGTAAGGAAGTCGGAGTTTACCATAACACCGGTTTCGCAGTCGGTGAATGCTTCTTTTTCAATATCGCCACCGGCAACAACCTCAATAATGGGAAGGTTGAAGGTTTTGGCAAATTCATAGTCACGGGTATCGTGGGCAGGAACAGCCATAATAGCGCCTGTACCGTAGGACATAAGTACGTAGTCAGATACGAAAATGGGGATTTGTTTGCCGTTTACAGGGTTGATTGCCTCAACACCTTTAAGGCATACACCGGTTTTATCCTTTGCAACTTCGGCACGTTCAAAGTCGGATTTTCTGCAGGCCTCTTCACGATAAGCCATAATATCGTCTATGTTGGAGAGTTTATCTGCCCATTTATCAATAAGGGGATGTTCGGGGGAGATAACCATATAGGTTGCACCAAATAAGGTATCGGGACGGGTGGTGTAGATGGTGATGATATCACCTGCGGTGGAATTGAAGTTTACTTGAGCACCGGTAGAACGACCAATCCAGTTTTTTTGTTGAATCTTAACACGTTCGATGTAGTCAACTTCATCCAAATCATCAATAAGACGTTGAGCATATTCGGTGATTTTGAGCATCCATTGGCTCTTAACCTTACGGACAACCTCACTACCGCAACGTTCGCAAACACCGCCAACAACCTCTTCGTTAGCAAGAACGCATTTGCAGGATGTGCACCAGTTAACAGCCATTTCCTTTTTGTATGCAAGACCTTTTTCAAGGAGTTTTAAGAATATCCATTGGGTCCATTTGTAGTATTCGGGGTCGGTGGTGTTAATTTCGCGACTCCAGTCGAAAGAAAATCCCAAGGATTTAAGTTGTTCCTTAAAACGGGCAATATTGTTTGCGGTAACAATTTCGGGGTGGATATGATTTTTAATAGCAAAGTTTTCGGTGGGAAGACCGAAAGCATCCCAACCCATAGGATAAAGAACGTTATAACCTTGTTTACGGCGTTTACGGGAGATAATATCAAGGGCGGTGTAGGAACGGGGATGACCTACGTGAAGACCTTGTCCCGAGGGATAGGGGAACTCAACCAAGGCATAAAAGCCGGGTTTTTCGCTTTTGTTTTCGGCGTGGAAGATACCGCTTTCTTCCCATTTATCCTGCCATTTTTTCTCAATTTGTTTGTAGTCGTAGTTTTTCATATTAATCACCAATCTCAACTAAATTTGAAATATCAACGGGTTTTCCATCTGCCCAAAGACGTTCAAGAGCATAGAAGTTTCTTGCTTCGTGGTGGAAAACGTGAATCATAACGTCTTTGTAGTCAAGGACAATCCAAGAAGTGGTTTTACCCTCGATGTGATGAGGTTCAATGCCTTCTTTAGATAAAGCATATTCAACCTCGTCTGCAAGGGACTTAACCTGAGTGGTAGATCCACCACCTGCAATTACAAGGTAATCACCTAAAATAGACAATTCGCTAATATCTATAACCTGAATATCTCTTGCCTTTTTCTTATCTAACGCCTTAACGGCGGTTTCAATTATTTTATTTACATCCATAAAAAACATCCTTTCTAATCTCGGTTGCCGTCAACGTAATCGCCAAGATTTGAATCATCGTTATCTAAAACACCTTGATAATAGGTGTTGTGAAGTTCGTTTATTTGAAGGTCTTGAGTAACCTTTTCATATCTTTCATAGGGGAGAAAATGCTCATTTATAAGGTCAACATACTCTTGTTTGTGGATGGAATAGAAGGAAAGAGCTTGTCCTGTTGGAGAAAATGTTCCCGACTGACCGGGGATAGAGAAAATATTGATATCATCCATACTCATTTTTTGGACTTCTTGAGCGTAACCGATAATGGTACCCATAGCCATACTTGTATTGAAATCGCTATAGCATTTTGTGGCAATAGATGCCATTTCGCTATAGGACATTTCCATAACTGCCTTAAGGAAAGCGGCATAGAAATTTCTTTGTGCTTCTACACGGCCTAAGTCACCCATTGCATATCCTCTACGATAGCGGACAAATGCCTCGGCTTCACCGCCGTCAAGATGGTTCATTCCCTTGCTGAAATGATATGCTGCATCCTTTGAATCGTATGCAAGCATATCTTGGGGAACATATACGTCAACACCGCCTACTGCATCAACAATCTTGCGGAATGCGGAAATAGATACCGTAACGTAATGGTCAATGGGTAGACCTAAATGGGTATTGATTCTTTTCATAAGGAAGTTAATCTTACTTTCACCCTTTTTAGCGGCACCGTAGGTTGCATTGATTTTACCTGTGGGAATATCGGAACCGATATAGGTATCACGGGGGATTTGCAAAATATTTATTTTCTTAGCACCGTGGTCAAAGCATACAAGCATCATAATATCGGTAAGGGTTGAACCCTCATCGGTACCAACCACAAGGAAATAGGTAACGTCTTTATTATCACTCTTTACAACGTTTTCCATTTCTTTCTTTGCACTGCCTGACGATTCGGTGGGTTTCAGCATAAGTCCGAATGCCGCAACGTCAAACAAAAGGGAAAAGGCAAGTACCACCGAAAGAACAATGTTAACAATAATACGGGTTTTCTTAGGGACCTTTTCTTTTTTTACAGAGTCTCTGCTAATGATAAAATCTTCTGCCATTTTTAACTACCTCGTTTTTCAAGTATGTATTGATTATATGCATCAAAGGTATCGGGATGGATAACAAGTTCCCGACCTGCTAAATCCTGCATTGTGAATTTAAGGGCGTAAATCATTCCGTCTAAAACAGATTTTTCGGTTTCAGTTCGCATTTCATCTACGCCGTTATAATTTCTATCTTCACCAATGTAATCGGCAAGATAAATTATAGTTTCAAGAATGGACATATTCTTCCTTGCGGTGGTGTGATAGAGAATAGCATTTATAATATCTTCATCCTCTATGCCCAGTTCACCCAAAACATAGGCGGCACCCGCCTTAGCGTGATATAGTTTGGTTGACTGTAGCGTAAACTCATCAACAGTTATACCATATTTTTCTATAATTTGCAATTGGGTTTCGGGAGAATCTTCCTTACAAATATCGTGAAGAATACCTGCAATATATGCCTTTTCTTCATCGGCACCGTACTTCTTTGCAAGTCGCACCGCTTCTTTTGCCACGTTTAGTGAATGGATATATCTTTTTTCGGATAATCGACTCTTTATAATGGCATCATAATTTACAGTTTTCATAAAATCACTCCTTGTAAAGATTTTGAGTGTTTATGTATTCTAAAATTTCTTTTGGAATAAGTTCATCACAAGGGATATTATTCTTAATATTTTCTCGAACTTCCGTTGACGAAATATCTATCTTGGGCATTTTTGAAAGGATAACCTTTGCTCCCATTTTTTCGAGTTGTGCCTTTTTTGTATTTAGGGCATCCATATCAACGTCATCTCTGACGGCGGTATAAATCTTCGCCATTGAGAATATCTCTTCAGGATTTTTCCACCTGTCTAAGTCCATAAATGAGTCGGCACCGCATACGAAAATAAGGGCATCATTGTATTTTTTCTTTATCTCACAAAGGGTGTTTACGGTGTAACTTGGGGTGGGAAGATGATATTCTATATCATCCACGGTTGAATTATCTATATATGCACAAGCGAGTTTGCACATATTAAAACGATGTATAAACTCGGTTTGTTTTTTATTTTCTTTAAAGGGGGAAACTTTAGCAGGGATAAATATTAAACGGTGTGCATTTGTTTCTAAAAGGGCGGTTTTGGCAAGTTCAATATGACCAAAATGAAGAGGGTCAAAACTTCCGCCGTAAACAACCGTTTTACACATATTATATCCCTCCTTAAATATTGAATACACCTTTCATTTTTTGCCAAAAATAATCATAATCAAATGAAAGGGAAATGTAAGAATGATAAAAGGTATAAACCGACAAATAATAGAGATAGGAGAAACGGGGAATCTCTACTTTGAAAGGGCATTGCTGTTTGTTAGACCCGGGGCAGAGGATGCAAAAGACCACCGTCTTAAAACCGAAGCAAGAAAAATGGTGGAAAATTTAAGCAAACCGCCCAAGTCAAAAGGGTATAAAAAAGAGAAAAAACGTCTTGGCAAAATAGGAAGAATAACCCTGCCACTATTTTGGAGTTGTTTTGGTGCAACGCTATTTGCCTTAGTACAACATGTGTTTTTATAACCTATGACACGTAATCCATAGTAAGAGCAAATAGGTATTTTGTTTTGTACCAAATTGTATGGCTGTCAAAATTTTGCTCGTTACCACTTGTGCTACCGGTAATACCCGCATTCATAAGTTCAACACAAATGCCGGGGCGTTGATATGTATATCTAAACCAATTTTCAAAACCGCCACCGTAACTTGAGGGATTGGAGGTGGGGGAGGATGTTTTAACAATTCCTGTTACACTTTGTATTTTAGAACAAAGCCCTGAGGTAATACCACCTGCGTTAGGGGTAATAACATCCGACCAGTAGGTGATGTTTCCTCTTGCGTGGAGAGAAAGCATAAATGAGAAGGAGTTCTCATTGCAAAGTTCCATAAGTTCCTTTGTTTCAATCTCGGAACCGCCCGAAGGACCTTTATAATATTCGTTATCAGGTTTTGGATTTTTCATTAAATTTATGCCATCAAAGTAAAAAGGGAAGTTTCTATTAAGGTTAACACCATTGGCGTTTGCCTTGTATTCCCACCTTTTGAAATTTGCAACCGATACCAAGGGGCTATCACCATTATGGGCGATTTCCGACCCGTCGGGGTTGCAGTTTGGAACAATGTAAAGGGTGTATTTATTAAATAAATCTACAAGATTATAATTGCCGTATCTACCGCCGTTTACGTAGGCACGACAGTAATCCTCAATGCAACGCAAAGCATAGGTGGTGGTAATGTGTTCAGTGCCGTGAATACCCGCAACAATAAGACCTTTTTTTGCACCCGTACCCATCTTTACAAGGGGCAAACTTCTGCCCTTGGTGGATTTTCCATAAACCGAATAGGATAAAAATTCGGGGTATTCTTTACAAAGATTTTCAATCCCCTTCCACATCATAGAATAGGTTTGACGGGATTTATAGTTAATAATATTATTTTCTTCCACGACCACAGGGGTGCTTGATACCGTGCTAACCACCGAAGAGGTTTCTGCAGTAGAAGAAACTTTGCTACTTTCTACCGAAGAAGTATCTTCTACATCGGTAGTTGACGGAGTATTAGGTATGGCGGGAAGTGAAGTTTTAGTGTCGGTAGGTGAGTCAAAATAAAGAATATAGGAATCGTTTTTTGGAAGGAAGATTGTAGCCAAAAGAAGAGAAAATGCTAAAGCAAGAGCAATCCCTACTACCAATTTAGGTTGTAAGGAACTGATTTGGTTTTCGCTTTTTTCGGTCATAAATATCACCATCCCAAAAAGGAGCAAATATGTTAAGAAAAAATGTAGTCTTAATTAAAAAGAAAAGAAATGAAAATAATAAAACAAAAATCAACAGTTTTTTTAGAACGTTTTTTATGGTATCTGTGGTTATAACCTGTGTAATATCGGTTTTTCTTTTTTCGGTTGTGGTGGATGAAAAAAGCAAACAGGTCGGTTTTGGCATAAAGGATTCTGCCATAGGGGTTGTAGAAAATGATACCGATTACGTTATGAACTTTTTTTCAAAAAAGGTAGAAATCAATAAAGAAAACGCTCAGGAAAAATTTGAAGTTGCACTGGATTTTGCGGTATGTTTTTTGCATCCCGTTATTCGCCTTGTATGGCAGGGGATAGAACTAATCACCTAATACAAGTGCCTTGCGGTTTCGGTTTTTATATACACTTAAAACAAGACCGATACCAAGGAACAAACTAACCGTAGAGGTACCACCCGCACTAAAGAAGGGGAGTGTAATACCAATAACGGGGAGAACAGATATAACCATTCCAATATTTATAATTGCCTGTGCGGCAAACATAGTAAATATACCTACACATATTATTTTGCCTTGAATATCACGGGATTTTATTCCTACGTTAAGTATTCTGTAGCAAATGGCAAATAGTATGGCGATAACCGCCAAACAACCTAAAAATCCCAATTCCTCACCGATGGACGCAAAGATAAAGTCATTGTATCCGAGGGGAATATTACCGCCCTGAACATAAGGACCCTTAAACAGTCCGTAACCGAAAAACCCACCTGAACCAATGGCGGTCATACCTCTTGCCTGTTGATAAATAATGGCTTCGTATTGGTCGGGATTAAGCAGTGCTAAGAAACGGGATTTTTGGTCTATATTCATAACAAAGAACCAAAGGATAGGTGCGGCAACAGCCACGGCGCCACCTGCGGCGGCAAAATACCACAAACTTACCTTAGCGGTAAGAAGCATAGCAAGGAACATAAGGAAAATAACCATAGCGGTACCGTCGTCTCCCTGAATATGGATAAGCATAACGGGAATAGCACCGTGAATACAAAGCAAAACCACGTTAAAGAATGATATATATCCTCGCTTCATAACCTTAAGTATGTGGGTGGTAAAGGATATAACAAAAGCAACCTTAAGAAGTTCGGAGGGTTGAAAGGACTGACCGAAAGGAAGGGCAAGCCACGCCTTATCGTCGGTGCCCTCGGGAGCATAACCGAAGAAGAAGGTAAGCATAACAAGACCGAATCCTAACCCTGCAAACAAATACCAATATTTAAGGATATTTTTGTAATCGAAAAGGGATATAAATATGGCAATCGAAAGGCCTAAAAACGTACCGATAAGTTGAACGATACATCTTTGAAAACCACTGCCGATATATGTAGCCGAAAGAATAGCCGTAGACCCATAAAGGCAGGCGGCAAGGCATAAAAGTATTAAGATTTTATCGGTTTCGCGAATATAGTCCGCAATTCTTTCAAAAAATCTACGCATTTTAACATCCCTTAAAAAACTCTTATAGGGCAAAGGCAAATTTTCAAAATTGCCCTTGCCCTTATAATTTTAATTAGTTGGTCATTACAGTTTTGAAGGTTTCTGCATCCATCTTTTCGTTTTCGAAAAGATATTTTGCAACTTCGTGAAGTTTCATCATATTCTCGGTAAGAATACCTTCCGCCTTTTTGTATGCTTCATCAATTATGCGATTGATTTCAGCATCAATTTCGGTGGCAATCTTATCGGAATAGGTGGGGGTGGTGTTGAGGTCGCGACCGAGGAAGACCTCTTCGTGAGCGTTACCGTAAACAATGGGACCTAACTTTTCGCTCATACCGTATTTCATAACCATCTTTTGTGCAATTTCGGTTGCTCTCTCAATATCGTTAGAAGCACCTGTGCAAATATCGGATTGAGTAATCTTTTCTGCGACACGACCGCCCAGGAGGGAACAAATTTGCTCTTCAAGTTCGGTTTTGGATACGTGGCCACGGTCGTCGGCGGGACGATACATAGTATATCCGCCTGCCATACCGCGAGGAATAATGGATATTTGATGAACGTCATCTTGGGTGGGTAAGAAGTAGGATACAACTGCGTGACCTGCTTCGTGATAACTTGTGATGAGTTTATCTTTATCGGAAAGGATGCGAGATTTTTTCTCAACACCCATTACAACCTTAATGGTGGCTTCTTCAATATCGGATTCAACAATTGCCTTTTGACCTTTACGAGCGGCAAGGAGTGCAGCTTCGTTAAGAAGGTTTTCGAGGTCAGCACCGGTAAATCCTGCGGTGGTTTGAGCAATGGTTTTCAGGGATACGTCGGGCCCTAAGGGCTTTCCGCTGGAATGAACCTTAAGGATTTCTTCACGGCCCTTAACGTCGGGATATCCAACAACAACCTGACGGTCGAAACGACCGGGACGGAGAAGTGCAGGGTCAAGAATATCGGCACGGTTGGTAGCGGCAATAACAATAACGCCTTCGTTGGTGCCAAAACCGTCCATCTCAACAAGAAGTTGGTTAAGGGTTTGTTCACGTTCATCGTGGCCGCCGCCGAGACCTGTACCTCTTTGACGACCAACGGCATCGATTTCATCTATGAATATAATAGCGGGGGAGTTTTTCTTGGCTTGGTCGAATAAATCTCTAACACGGGAAGCACCAACACCAACAAACATTTCAACAAAGTCGGAACCCGAAATAGAGAAGAAGGGAACACCGGCTTCACCTGCAACCGCCTTTGCGAGTAAGGTTTTACCTGTTCCCGGAGGGCCCACAAGGAGGACACCCTTAGGAATACGAGCGCCTAAGTCGTTGAATTTTTTGGGATTTTTAAGGAATTCTACAAGTTCAGAAAGTTCTTCCTTTTCTTCATCGGCACCGGCAACGTTTTTGAAGGTAACCTTTTTCTTCTCGTTATCTTGTTTCTTAAACTTGGCTTTACCGAAGCCCATGGCTTTATCGGCTCCACCCATACCGCCCATTTTACGCATCATTATTACCCAAAAGAGAATAAGTGCGCCAAAAATGAAGATGGTGGGCAACATACTTACAATCCAACCGCCTTTAGATACGGTGTAGTTGTAGGATATTGTGCCTGCGGCATCGGTGTCCGAAACGTTAACGGCATCGAGATTCTTTTCTTTAAGATAATCACCAATGTCGTTGTAGAAAACATCTACGTTGGGGATTTCATAAACCTTTTTAACCTCTTTGTCGGACTTTTCAAAATATTCAAGTCGTCCGTTAGAAAGGTTAAGAGAGAAGGAGTCGATAGAATCGGTGTAGAATTTTTGAACGATGTCGGAATATTCTACCTTTTCCTTTTCTTTTGTGGTGTTTGCCACCGTCATAATAAGAGCAATCGTAATAAGAGGGATTGCAATTAAAAGCAGTGTGTTTCTAATGTTTTTTTTCATTAAATAAATTTCCTTTCCGCTAATACCCGAAAGACAAAACAAAAACTAATCGTCAAGTTTAAGAATGCCTATGTAGGGGAGATTGCGATAACGTTCATCGTAATCAAGCCCGTAACCAATAACAAATTCGTTTTCGATTTCAAAGCCGAGATAATCCACCTTAACGGGTTTTTCTCTACGGGCTGCCTTGTTAAGAAGGGTGCAAATTTTAACACTGGCGGCACCCTTATTCATCATTTCTTCAGATAAATAAGAAAGGGTAAGACCGGTGTCGATAATGTCTTCAACAACCAAAACATCCTTACCTTCAACAGGGGGGAAATAACCGTCTCTCATGGTGACCTTACCGCTACTGTAGGAAAGATTTCCGTAACTCGAAAGTCTTACGAAATCCACCGTAAGGGGAAGGTCGATTTCTCTCATAAGGTCGGCTGCAAAGGGTAAAGAACCTTTAAGTACAGTCAACAATACAAGATCTTTTCCTTTGTAATCTTCGGTAACTTGTTTTGCAATTCGGGAAACTGCTTCCTTAATTTGCTCGGTTGTAATCATTACACTTTCAATATGCTCCGCCATTTTCTATTCCTCCGCATGGGATATTTCTATCTCTATAATTTTTTTTGTATCTTGGTTAACAGAGACCCGCTTGTTTACCCCAAATCCCTCAACAAAAACCACGCCCGAATTATCGCAAATGACAACTCGTTTTTGGCGGTCAGCGGGGGATATCCCCTCTTCATTAAAAAGTTTTTTAAGGGATTTTGTAACCTTACGGTTTACAAGGGTGATTTTATCCCCTTCGCGACGATTACGAATGACCAAATCACCTTGTATTTTATCACAATCGATTAAATTATATGATAACATATTGTAAACTTTTTTGCAATAATTATCTTGCCCTAAATGGCCCTCTTTTAACACGATTTTCTTACCTAAAACAGTGTTTTCGCCAATGACTGCATCAATTTCAATCTTTTGCCAATTATCATCTGTATTTTCGGGAGAATTTTTCTCGAATTTTAAGGATTTACCGTCACAAATTGCAAACACGTCTCCGGGCAAATTGACCTTGCCGGTGGCAGATAAGATATCCTTAATCATATCGATATGATTATTTTCGGGGCGTGCCGTTGCATCTCTTGAAATAGATACAATCACCCTGTTTAGAATAGCGGGATGAAGACCTTTTAATTTTTGCGCTGAATAGATATTATCTGCTATTTTGCATTTTTCAATTTCAATATCAGCAAGGGATGATAAATATTCATTATCGGTATCTAAAGCACTAAACATCCTCAAAGCCGATTTGTAGAAGGAGGGGTTTGTTTCCTTGAAATAGGGGAGAATGTTATGCCTTATCTGGTTCCTACGGTATAGGTCGGTAAGATTTGAACTATCGGTAACGTATTCAAAGCCCTTGTTCTCACAGTAAGCAAGAATATCTTCCTTTGAAATATCTATTAAGGGACGAATAATGTTATCCCTCTTTGCCGAAATTGAGCAAAGCCCGTTGAGAGTGGTTCCTCTTATGATATTCATAATCAGGGTTTCAATTCTATCATCCAAATTATGAGCGGTGGCAATAAGGGTGTCGCTATCTATTATAGAATTGAAAAATTCATAACGAATACGGCGACCGCATTCTTCGCATCCTTCGCCACTTTTTTTGCATTCGGCGTGGATATCCACCCTTTTAATTTCAAGGGGTACATTTAAGGATTTACAAAGTTCTTTTACAAATAATTCATCACGGTCGGATTCCTCACCGCGCAGGCAGTGATTAAGGTGGGCGGCACGGATATTAAGACCAAAATCTTCCCGATAACGACAAAGCAGGCGAAGCATCAAAACCGAATCTGCTCCGCCGGAAAGGGCAACCAACACCGAACTATTTGGTGTTAACATACCGTGCTTTTCTATTGTATGTAAAAACTTTGAATACATAATAATTTATAAATAAATATTTTAATAATCGTCTCTTTCGGGTGGTTCTCCCGCGGTAAAACGGGCAAGATTTTCCGCCCAGTGAAGATATGCAATACCTGTTTCACCGTGACGGTTTTTGGCAACGATACATTGTGCTTCGTGAACCGATGCTTCTACCGTTTCGCCTGTGAGTTCATACATTTGAGGACGGTGAAGAAGTAAAACGATGTCGGCATCCTGCTCAATAGAACCTGAATCACGAAGGTCGGAAAGTTGCGGAACGTGGGAACGTCCGCGTTTATCGCTTTCACGGGATAACTGAGAACAAATAACAACGGGGATATTAAGTTCCTTTGCCATAATTTTAAGTTCACGGGTCATTTTAGAAACCTCGTTAACACGGCTGTCGGAACTTTTTCCCGCAGGGGCGTTAAGAAGTTGTAAATAGTCAATGAATACAATATCGGGACGATTTCTGCGAAGTTTAGATTTAATTTGAGATACGGTGGTAACAGCAGTTTCATCTACATAAAAATCGGTGTTAAATAGTTCAGTAGATGCGGTAACGATTCTATCCCACTCATCATTTTTCAGGTTGCCAAAACGGAGTTTCTTAACATCAACCGCCGCCTCTGCCGATAGAATTCTTTGTGCTAATTGGTCGTTAGACATTTCAAGAGCGAAGAATGCAACGCGACGTTTGGATGTAATGGCAACGTTTCGTGCCATACCAAGGGTAAGTGATGTTTTACCAACACCGGGACGGGCGCCAATAACAACAAGGTCGGATTTGTGGAATCCGCTAATAAATTTATCAATGGTGGAAATACCGGTGGGGATACCCTTCATCTCTTTTTGAGTTTCGGGATTATCAAGTTTATTAAGACGGTCGAGGGTTTCGGTTTTGAGAACGTCCCCTAACTTTACAAGTCCGGAGGAGTCATTACCCTGACGGATTTCGTATATTTTTTGTTCTGCCGCCTCAATAAGTTTTTCGGCAGGGAGGGATGCATCCTTCGCGGTAGATACAATGGTTTGTCCCGCAGAAATAAGGGCACGAAGATAATGTTTTTCGGTAACAACGTCGGCATAAGCCCCAACGTTACCCACCGAGGGTACAATAGCAGCTAAGTTTGCAAGATATTCTTTACCCCCTGCCGCTTCTTCGTTGCCTTCGGAGCGGAGTTGTTCGAGGAGGGTTATGGGGTCAATATCCTTTGAAAAGGTGGACATTGTTTGCATGGCGCCAAAAAGCACCTTGTGTTGGGGAAGATAAAAATAGTTAGGGGAAAGCTGTGACACCTTTTCATTATTTATGCAGGAGGGCTCAAGCAAAATAGCCCCTAAAACCGATTGCTCGGCTTCGAGACTGTGAGGCATATTAAGCCCGTCAAAATTTTCAATGTAATCTGCCATACAATTTTCCCCTCATAATAAAATAAATCAATTAAATTTTATGATATCTTTTCTTCTGCTTTGTTTAATAGTTCAACCAAATGGTCGAATTTTTCTCCATAAAGGGCAGAAAGTTCTCTTTTAGTAACGGTTAAAGCACCCTTATCAAAAACGGGTTCAAGTTCTTCTGATTCATCCCAACCCGAAAGAGCACAACGGATTTCGGCTTCGGAAACCTGCATTTTAGCATCCGCCATAGCACGATAGGTGTGTTTAGGAAGATTGAAAATACCATCCCCCGAATTATTACCCGAAAAATAAACGAGTCGGAATATTCTATAAATAGCTATGTTAATGAAGTCAGCAATTTCCTTTGAAACCGATTCATTGTTGCAATGTTCCACAAGGTCGAACATTATTTCAAGGGAATCGTAAATACTTTGGATTTTGGATGAATTTTCAAGGGTTTTTGTCTCTTGAAAAGTAGGAACTGCATGACCTAAAATTTGGTCGCAGGTAACGTCGTAAAAATCTGATATTTTAATCAAAAAATCCAAATTACATTCACGAAGACCGTTTTCGTAGTGGGAAAGGAGTGATTGAGAAATCCCTAATGCTTTTGCCGCCTGCTTTTGGGTTAAACCCTTGGCTTTTCTAAGCTCGGTAATGGCGGCAGGAAAGGAGTTTTTCATAAATTTTTATCCTTTCGGTAAATATACTTGAATTTATACCCACAATACATTATAATACCCTTAAAGGATTTTGTAAAGAGGTATTTTTATTTATGAAAAGTTATATTATATATCTTATCCGCCACGGAAAATGCACCAAGGATGACGATGTAGTTTATTACGGAAAAACCGACGTATCCCTTACCGAAGAGGGTAAAGAATTGCTTCGTGAAAGAAGGGCAGAGGAGGAATATCCCGACGTAGACGTTATCTACACAAGCCCTATGAAAAGATGCACCGAAACCTTAGATATTCTTTATCCCGATAGAGAATATGTAACGGTAGAAAACCTTAAGGAATGCGATTTTGGCGATTTCGACGGCAAAAGCAGTAGCGAACTTATGGAAAACGAAGATTTCCACGAATGGTTAAGGGGAAAAAACCCTCCCAACGGCGAAACTACCCAGGATTTCGTTAAACGTAGCGTGGTTGCCTTCGCCCAGATAGTTGAAGATATTATGAAAAAGGGCGAACAACGTGCCGTTATTTGTACCCACGGTGGTAACATAATGGGCATTCTCTCGGTTTGCGGTATCCCCGAAGCCCCATTTAGCAACTGGACCTGTGATAACGGTGGCGGATACACCCTTCGAATCACCCCATCAATTTGGATGCGTGGCTACAAAGCCGAAGTAATCGAGAAGATACTTTAATAATATAAAATTCCCACTAACTGATATAGTTAGTGGGAATTTGTAGTTATGGATTTTTCTTTAAGTAATAAGTGGTAGTACTTCCTCTTACGTGGTATATGCCATCATCGGACCACCATTCTTCTCCTGGGGTTTCCACAATTGGTTTGCTCCAATCAATCTGGTCATATAATGCAAAATAACGAGTTTTAAGTTTATATGTATCAGAAATTTTTAATATTAGGTATCCTTTATCATTGTATATCCTATCCACTATTGCCATTGTTTCGTTACCGTCGTAAATTATAGTATCATTGTTTACAATTCTATAATTTGCCTCAACCGAACTTTTTTTGATAGTTCCACCAACCATAAGTGGGCTGTATATTATTCCATCTTCAAATAAGTAATGCGAACGTCCACCAAAAGAACTTTGGAATACAGTTGGAGTGTTGTCGTCAATTTGATAACCGGCAATTTCTAACCATGCTGTTTTGTTGTAATTATTTATGAATCCGTATTTTGAAGCGTTGAAGAAACTAGGGTCTTCTGCACCACATCTGGCACATATTCCTTTTTGGTAAGAGTGACCAAGATTAGTTCCTTCGGTTAGTTCGCATGTAGAGCATATCTTCGGTCTATCACAGGTTGCTTCAAGCCAACTGTGGTTTAAAGCATTTCCTTGCGTTGCTCCACAAGAAGTACATGTTGAAGGTAGTTCACAAGTTGCTTCAGACCAAATATGTGTATGACGATTGATTTTTGCCGTTTGCATACCTATAAATAGGACAGTTCCAACAACCGCAATTGCAAAAAATATAAGTGAGTTTTTTCGTTTGGCGTTTGGTTTGGGTATCATTTTTCTTCCTCCAAAAATAAAAAAGTGTGTGCAACATAAAGTCGCACACACCGAAAAATGCACGACTCTACGTTGTCGCCAAACAAACTTATTTACGCAAACCAAAGTATGCACAAAAAGAGTATGCATTTTTACCAATATAAAAATGCTACTTTGATTTGCAAAATATTAAGTTCGTTTGGCATATTTAGTTTATCACAAATTGAAAAATAAATCAAGAAAAAACGACAGAGTTTTTACACTCTGTCGTTTTACTATTGTTAAAAAAATGAGAATTGCAGGGACTTTGGAACATCATCAAGGACACCCATTTCACCCATAGCATCAATAACCGTTTTGTTGGCTTGGGTACGGGCGGCAATATCATCCCAGGTAGTGAAGGGGGCTTCCTTTGCGGCATCGGCAAGGGAGTGTGCCGCGGCGGCACCTACACCTGCCAAAGAACCAAAGGGAAGACGGATTTTACCGTCCTCAACCACGTAGGCGGTGGCGGCGGATTTGTAAAGGTGAATAGGCAAGAACTCAATACCTCTCGACATGGCCTCATTGGCAATTTGCAGTGAGGTAAGTTGACTCTTTTCGGTGGCGGAGGTAAGTTTTTGTTTATCTTTAAGGTCGAGTTCGCGAATCTTATTTCGCACCGCAGTAATACCACCGCTTAACACCACTGCATCCAAATCTTCACCGCGAACGGTGAAGTAGGCGGCATAATATTCAAGGGGATGATATACCTTATACCAACCAAGACGGAGGGCTCCTATCATATAGGCGGCGGCGTGGGCTTTGGGGAACATATACTTAATTTTATAGCAGGATTCAATGTACCAATCGGGGACGTCGTTATCCTTCATCGCCTGAATATGCTCCTCGGTAAGCAGTTTGGTCGCCTTACCTTTACGGACAATCTCCATTATCTTAAAGGCGGTTTGAGGTTCAACACCCTTGTGGATAAGATAGGTCATAATGTTATCACGGGTACCGATAACCTCAGATATGGTACAAATACCCTTTTGGATAAGTTCCTGAGCGTTACCCAGCCATACGTCGGTACCGTGGGAAAGACCCGATATCTGTAAAAGGTCGGAGAAGGTTTTAGGTTTAGATTCGGTAATCATTCCTACAACGAAGTTGGTGCCGAGTTCGGGGAGGGAAAGCGTTCCTGTAGGACACAGAATATCTGCCTCGGTTACTCCCAACGCCTCGGGGGATTCAAACAAACTCATAACCTTTTTATCGCTTAAAGATACCGAAGAAATTGGGATACCTGTGTATTCTTCAAGATACTTACAGATGGTTGGAATATCGTGACCGAGTTCATCAAGTTTAAACAAGGTATCGTGCATTGAGTTAAAGTCGAAGTGGGTGGTAAGGGTTTCGGCATCTGCCTTATCGGCGGGGCGGTTAATGGGGCAGAAATCGTATATTTCATAACCCTTTGGTACAACAACCATACCGCCGGGATGCTGACCCGTTGTGGTCTTAACCTCGGTGCAACCTTTGGCAAGACGCTCGGTTTCGGCACGGTTAATTATCATACCCACGTCTTCGGCATACTTTTTAGCAAAACCAAAGGCGGTTTTTTCGGCGATGGTGGATATAGTACCTGCTTTAAACACGTTTTCTCTGCCGAACAGAGTTTCGGTGTATTGATGTATTCTGCTTTGCACCTCACCCGAGAAGTTAAGGTCAATATCGGGAACCTTATCGCCCTTAAATCCAAGGAAGGTTTCAAAGGGGATATCGTGCCCGTCGCGGTTATAGGGTGTTCCGCAGTTAGGACAATCCTTTTCGGGCAGGTCAAATCCTGAACCGACACTGCCGTCGGTGATAAATTCACTGTTATGACAGTGAGGGCAGATGTAGTGGGGGCAAAGGGGATTAACCTCCGAAATACCCGCCATTGTAGCAACGAAGGAGGAACCAACCGAACCACGGGAACCAACAAGATATCCAAGTCGGTTAGATTCGGCAACCAATTTTTGTGCCGATACGTACATAACCGAGAATCCGTTAGAAATAATTGAATCAAGTTCCTTTTTAAGTCGGGCTTCTACAATTTCGGGCATAGGGTCGCCGTAGGTTTCTTTTGCTCTTGCCCAAACCGTTTCGGTAAGAATATCATCCGAACCGGGAATATCGGGAGGAAAACTGCCTTCGGGAATGGGAATAATATCCTCCACCATATCGGCAATACGGTTAGGTGCATGAATGACAACCTCTCTTGCGGTTTCTTCATCAAGATAGGGGAACTCATCCAACATCTGACGGGTGGTGCGATAGAAAAGGGCAGGTTGGTGGTCAAAGTCTTTGAATTTTTGACCTGCCAAAAGCACCTTACGGTAAATACCGTCACTTTCTTCGCAGAAATGAACGTCACCGGTGGCAACAACGGGAATACCGAGTTTTTTACCGATTTCGATAATTTTTATATTTATCTTTTCCAGATCACGCATGGTATTCAGGCGTTCGTATTTTTTGAGTTGCTTTTCGTTCATATCCTCTTTGCGGAGGGTAAAAGCGTTATTGCCTGCGGGTTGGATTTCTAAATAATCATAGAATTTCGCAAGGTTACAAAGTTCCTCATCCGATTTACCCTGTGCTACCGCCTCGGCAAACTCACCCTCAATACAGGCACTGCCGAAGATAAGACCTTCTCTGTGCTCAATAAGGTCTGACATGGTCATAAGGGGGCGGATATGGAAACTGTCAATATGGGATTTAGATATAAGTTTATACAGATTTTTAAGTCCTGTATAGTTTTTTGCGATAATGATAAAGTGATAACGCTCAATGGACTTTTTATCGGCAATAACCGAGGGGTGATGATCATCGTGAATCATATATGCCTCAACGCCGTAGAGGATTTTCATCTCTCCGCCGTCTTTGCGAATACCTTTAACGGTATCGGCGGCAAGAGGGAAGGACTGAACAACACCGTGGTCGGTAATGGCAATGGCTTTGTGTCCGTAACTGTGGGCCTTTTTAATAAGGGTGGCAACATCGGATACCGCATCCTTCATAGACATTTTGGTATGGAGATGCAGTTCTACACGCTTTTCGGGTTCATCATCGGTCATAACGTATTCCTGAAGGGTGGAAAGGGAATAAACCTGCATAACGTTATCGTGGAAATATTCATCAAAAATGATTTTACCCGATGCTAAAAGACAAGCACCCTTTTTGAGTTTTTTTTCAATAAGAGGGAAGGCGGGGTCCGCCTTTTCTATCATAAAAGAAAGGGTATAAGAACCGGTGTTATCGGTGATATAAACTTTATAACGGAAGGAACGCTTGTCCCTCGTTTCTTTTTCTTCAATAGAGAATACCTTACCCCAAATAACGTTGGAACCGTCTTCGGGGGTAACTTCGCAAATAGGGGTGGGCTTTTTGGTGATTTTTCTACCCATAATAACCGCTGCCGATTCAAGATAAACGGGAAGTCCATCCTTGGGAACACCCGTAAATTTTGGCTTTTTTTCTTCTTTTACAACGGGTTTTGCCATTTGGATTTTTTCCATTTTGGCGGCCATTTCTTCTTCAGAAAATCCGGTTTTACCGTTATAGTTTATTTCGCAGGCAAATCCAAAGGCATTGAATATCTCATCACCTAAAACCTCGTTAAATGATGTGGCTTCAATACTGTCAAGACCGCCTTTTTTTATGGTGATTGTAATTGCTTTTTCGGAAACACTAACCGCAGAATCATCAAAGAATCCCTTAATCATAGGGAATTCCGAAAGGATATCGGCAATTATCCTTTCTACTGTTTCGGCGGTGAAAAGATGGGATGGCAAATGTTTTATAATGAATACCTTTTTAAGGTTCAATGCTTCTTTAATACTGTTTGAAAGGGATGTTATATCCTCACCGAAAACAGGTTCTAAAAGGTTTAATTCCACCTTCATTGTACGGGCAACCTGGTCGCAGGTAATACCCGCAACCTGGCTGTTTTTTATAATATTGTTTACCGACTGAATGTCTATGTAATCACCAAAACATTCAGGGAATTTAAGACCGCTCATACTTTTCAATTTCCTCCATAAGGGCAGGGAACAGCATATCTTCAGATACCTTTCTTATAACCTGACCCTTCTTGAATACTACACCGCAACCGTCACCGCCTGCAATACCTAAGTCGGCTTCCTTTGCTTCGCCGGGGCCGTTAACGATACAACCCATTATAGCAACCTTAATGTCCAAATCGTGGGACAAAAGTGCCTCTTCGACTCTGTTTGCAAGACCAATTAAGTCGATCTGAGTTCTTCCGCAGGTGGGACAGGATACTATCTCAACGCCACCCTTGCGAAGTCCTAATACCTTAAGGAGGGTCTTGGCGGTTTCTACCTCCTTAACGGGATTGGCTGTAAGGGAAACACGGATGGTGTTACCTATTCCGTTAAGCAAAAGTCCTCCGATACCTGCACTTGATTTAATAATACCCGAACGTTCGGTACCTGCCTCGGTGACACCTAAATGCAGGGGATAATCTGTGTTTTGTGAAAGCAAAATATTTGCTTTGTAATTTTCTTGAACGTTGGATGACTTTACCGATAAAACAATATCGTTAAAATCATATTTTTCAAGCATCCTTGCGTTTTTAATAGCACTTTCGGCAAGGGCCTCGGCACAGGGATGACCGTACTTGTTCAGAACGTCTTTTTCGCAGGAACCGGAATTAATACCTATTCTGATAGGAATGTTTTTATTTCTGCAAGCATCTGCCACCGCCTTAATTCGGTCGGCAGAACCGATGTTACCGGGATTTATTCTGACCTTATCTACCCCCGCGGCAACACATTCAATGGCGAGTCGCCAGTCGAAATGGATATCGCACACAATGGGAACTTTAACCGCATTTTTAAGTGCATCAATAAGTTTTACCGCAGACATATCGGGGACTGCGGCACGGATAATTTCACATCCCGCATTTTCAAGGGCTATTGCCTGTTTGACGCTACCCTCAATATCGTTTGCGGGAACATTAAGCATGGATTGCACCGAGATAGGGGCATCTCCGCCTATTTTAACGTTTCCTGCTGTAACCTGTCTTGTCAATGTCAATCCATCCTTTCCTTAATAATCGGTTTTATATATGGGGAGATTTATAGATACCGTTGTGCCGACGTGTTCGGTACTGGCAATATCTAAAAGTCCCTTATGATTTTCAATAATTTCGTTAGCCACCGCAAGGCCGATACCTGAACCTCTGGTGGAATTTTTTGCTTTGAAGAATTTTTGTTTAACGTGTTCCAGATCCTCGGCAGGGATACCCTTACCGTTGTCGCTTATCATAATCTGGATATGTCCGCCGTTGACAGAGGCATCAATAACAATGGTGCCTCCCTCGGGGGTGTATTTAATGGCGTTATCAATAATATTCATAAACACCTGTTGAAGTCTTATGGGGTCGCCCATAACGGGAGGAATGTTGTTGGGTTCGGTGAAGTCAATTTTAATATCGTTTCGTTTGGCGGTATCGGTAAGGGTGAGCACCGCTTCGGAAAGTTCGGCAATAACGTCGCAAAGTTCCATATTGTAGGAAAAACGACCGCTTTGAAGTCGTGAAAAGTCGAGCAAATCCTCAACGATAACCGAAAGACGTTCGGCTTCACCTATCATAACGTCGATACCTTTTTTGGTAATTTCGGGGTCATCGAGGGATGATAGCACAGTTTCGCCCCAACCCTTAATAGCGGTTAAAGGGGTGCGAAGTTCGTGGGATACCGATGATATAAACTCATTCTTCATCTTTTCGGTGGAACCGAGTTCACCAGCCATATAGTTAATGGTATCGCAAAGCATACCAACCTCGTCCTCGCGGGATTCCGATTCAATCCTTGCTTCGAAATCACCCAAGGCAATTTGACGGGCGGTATCACTGATATTTTTAAGAGGTACGATGATAGAACGAACAAAATAAGAACCTGATATTGCCACGAGGAAGAATAGCAACGCACCAATAGCAATAACTATGGCTATTTGCAAATACATGTGGCGATATACCGATTCCAAGGAGGATATGATTTTAATTCCGCCTACGGGGAAACTGTCGTTTGATGAAGAGGTAACAACCGCCGACGCACAAATAACCTTTTCACCGCCTGAAAGGGTGGTGGTATATATTTTTTTGTGTCCTTGAATATTCATCAAAGCGGATATATCTTCCAAAACTTCGGGGGAATCGTCGCCAAAACCGCTGGTGGATATAACAAGTTCTCCTTTTGGAGATAAAAACTGAATTTCAATCTTTTCATTGTTGTAGGAACTTTCGGTGTATTCTTTTGCCGATATTTCAAAGGTTGCAGAACTTTTCAAAGCTTCTTTTGGAAAAAGTTGAACAACCGAGGTTAAGGTGGAATCCATATAGTCATTCACCGAAGACATAGTGTAGTCATTAATCAGTATAACCGCAATGATCTCCACCAAAAAAATGACAAGAAGAATTACGCTGAGTACGTTAAATACCCAGCGTTTAGTAAGACCTTTAATATGCCAATTCTTCATTTTCATCTTCACAGAAAAAACCTCGCAACAATTTGTTTGGTATGAAGTGATAGGTTATACAATCCACTTATAACCCATACCCCAAACGGTAACGATATGTTCGGGATTAGAGGGATCATTTTCTATCTTCATTCTAAGACGGCGAATATTAACGTCAACAATTTTTTCTTCGCCAAAATAACTTTCGCCCCACACTCTTCTTAAAATATCGGTACGGTCAAGGGCTTTACCGGGGTTGGAAAAGAAATATTCCATAATTTGAAATTCCACTTGGGTAAGTTCAATGGCAACGCCCTGTTTTTTAAGTCCGCGACGGCGAAGATTAAGGGAAAATTCACCCTGAATAATTTCATCGGTAACGTTTCCCGAAGGTTTAACACTGATGTCAACCCGACGACAAAGGGAAGTAACCCTTGCCACCAACTCGGAAGGGCTAAATGGTTTGGTGATATAGTCATCGGCACCTTGAGAAAGACCTGTAATTTTATCGTTTTCTTGTGCTTTTGCGGTGAGCATAATAATACCCAAACTATTACTTGCCGCTCTAAGTTCACGGCATACGGTAAGACCGTCAATTCCGGGCATCATAACATCGAGAAGCACAACGTGAAAGTTGCCCTTTTCTTCAATGAAGATTCGAAGGGCTTCTTCGCCATTTCCGGCTTCTCTAACGTCAAAACCTGCTTTTTTAAGGTTTATAACAACAAATTCTCTAATGGCGGATTCGTCTTCCACAACAAGAACTTTTTTCATAATTATCATCCTCAAATTGAACCTTCGACTTCGCAAAAAACGAAGCCGAAGGTTATGTGTGATATTACTCCTCGGTTTCGGGATCCTCTGTGGATTCAGTTGATTCGCTGGGACCCGATTGAGCATCGGCAACCGAGATAAGAATAGCGGTATCACGGGTATATTTATTGCCCGAGATCATTTCACTGTTGAGGTGTGTAGCACTCAATACGGTTCCGGGTTTTTGGTCGGGATCATATTTTTCTTCTTTTTCAATGCAAACGAAGGAGAATCCTGCTTCATAAAGTTTAAGCATAGCTTTTTCATAGGAAAGTCCCTCAATGGAGGGGAAAGATACCTTTTCGGCACCCATGCTTACCACAACCTTGATAACCTGAACCTCTCCGTTGGAATTAATCTTTTCGTTTGCAGCGGGGGTTTGAGAAATAATAAGTCCCTCTTCAACTTGGTCGCTGTATTGTTTAGCTTCAACCACAACAACAAATTTGTTGTTAAGGGATTTTTGAACATCGGCAACGGTTTGATTTACCACGTTGGGGACTTCGATTTCGTTTACGTTAAACTCTGACACTACCGACTGAGTTTGACTTGATTCTACGGTAGAAGACTCGACTTGTGAAGGACCTTCATCTCCACCGCAACCTAAAATACCAAGGGAGCCAAGAATAATAAGAACGACGGTAATAATTACAACGAAGGTGCATCCAAGAGCAATAAGGGTGTAAATAACGGCTTTCTTGCGACGGTCGGTTTCTTCCTTTTTCTTTTCTTCAGAAACCGATACAACACCACCCTCGGCAACCCTCTTTTTGTTTTCAACGTCGGTGGTAGTAACTACGTTGGGAGCGGCTGAAAATTCATCCTTGAAACGTTCTAAAGATGAAGTTCTTTCGTTGGGAAGGAACTGCAAAGCATTTGCAAGAGCAACCATAGAATGTTTAGGAACGTTTTCCGCAATCTTTGCAGGAATAACCAAACGGTCATTGGTTGCACGTTCGGGAGCTGCGGTGGGAGCGTTTCCTACCAGGGTACGATAGATAATAGATGCAAAACCATAAACGTCGGTCCAAGGACCAATGGTACCTTCGTAGCCATACTGTTCAATGGCGGAATATCCCGCATAAAGTTGTTCTTTAAGTTCGGAACGTGCTGAACGTGCTTCGGGAATACAAAAATCAATAACTCTTATCTTGCCGTCTTTGCCCACCAAAAGATTTTCGGGGGAGAGGCCGTCGTGCTCGATACCTACGTTATGAAGAGCAATAAGGGATGTAAGTACAGGCATCAAAAGGGAACGACATTGTTCGTAGTTTAAACTGCCACCGTTGCGAATAAGGAAATCGTTAAGGGTAATGCTTTCGCAGTACTCAGAAACGGTATAGGCGGTACCACCCAATTCAAAAATATCGTAGATAGGCATAAGGGAGGAAAGGTCTCTCATTCTTGCCAATCTTTTAGAAAGGGTAAGGAAATCTCCTAAATATTTGTTGTAGAGGAGGGTGCAGTCGGCGATAGGTTTAAGTTCCCAAGTGGAAAGATCTCTTTCGCAAAGGGTAAGGGGCAAAAATTCGCGGATAAGTACCGCAGAATCGTTTTTACAGTCCCAACCCATATATGTAGCGCCTTCTCCGTTTTTGGAAATAATACTACCAACGATATAGCGTTCTGCCAAACGGGTTCTTACAGGGAGATAGGGTGCACCTTGATCATCCTCAGCCCCTTTATGACAGTGGGGACAAACAAGTTCGGTTCCTTTGTCTTTCATACAGTGCATACAAAGATTGTTAATATCTTGCATTATGCTCACTCCTTAAAAATAGGAAAATTTTATATTTGTTAATTATTCATCCATATCCCAGTTGTGCCAAACTGCTTGGACATCGTCGTTTTCTTCAAGCATATCAATAAGGCGTTCCATCTTTTTAATAGAATCCTCATTGGTGAGTTTGGTTTCGGTGGATGCAACGTATTCTACCTCGGCAGAGATGAAGGAATATCCTTTAGCATCGAGAGCATCACGAACAAGTCCTAAATCGTTGGGAGGGGTGATGATTTCGAAAATTTCTTCCTCTGCAGAGAAATCATCTGCACCTGCTTCAAGAGCATCTTCCATAACGGTATCTTCATCAAGACCTTCGGCGTTAATGCGAAGAATACCAAGACGGTTAAACATAAACATAACCGAGCCGTTTTGACCAAGGTTACCACCGTTTTTATCAAAATAATGGCGCATATCACCAGCGGTACGATTGCGGTTGTCGGTGAGGGCTTCTACAACAACGGCGATACCGTCGGGACCGTAACCTTCGTAGATAAGTTCTTCGTAGGTGCTTCCGTCGGTTTCACCTGCAGCTTTTTTAATAATACGCTCGATATTTTCGTTAGGCACGTTGTTTGCCTTTGCCTTTGCAATACAGTCCTTAAGGCGAGAGTTGTTTGCGGGGTCGGGACCGCCGTCACGAACAATAATGGCCATTTCTCTACCGATTTTGGTGAAGATTTTTGCCTTTTGAGCGTCGGTTTTTTCTTTCTTTCTTTTAATGTTGTTCCATTTGGAGTGTCCGGACATTGTAAAATCATTCCTTTTGAAAAATAAATATACGAATACACTATATCACAACACCAAAAATAAATCAAGATTTTTGTAAAAATATATTATAGGAAATATAATTTATTATATATATCAATAAAATGTGATATTTTTTTCAAAAAAGGGTTGTTATTTGCGGTAGGGTTGTGGTATAATAACCCATTGTGAAATGATATAGGTGGAAAAGTATGGATTTGTCCACCGCCAATATGAAAAGGAGTGTCCCTTCGTGGCATACAAAAACCTTGTTGACCTACATATTCATACCGACAATTCCGACGACGGTTTTGACCCCGTTTCTTTAATGGGGGAATATGCAATAAAGAGCAATTTGGTGGTCGCCGCAATTACCGACCATTGTGAATGTAATCGTTACAAAAAAGACGGTTTCGATAAAACCATCCGCCAAAGTTTTGATATATCAATCGCTGAGAAAGAAAACTTAAAAGATAAGATTAAACTTATTGCAGGAATGGAATTAGGTCAGGCAATGCAAGCGCTTCCCGAAGCCGAAGATGCCCTTGCCGCTCGAGATTATGACTTTGTAATCGGCTCTCTTCACAACGTTGCAGGGGAAGAAGATTTCTGGAAGGTTGACTACAAAACAAGGGATGCAGGAAAACTCCTTCACCGTTACTACGATGAACTTTTAGAACTTTTAGAATGGGGTAAGTTTGATACTTTAGCCCATATAAATTATCCTTTAAGATATATTATCGGTGTAGAACATATTGATCTTAATCTTGCCGAATACGAAACCCAAATAGATGACGTACTTAAACTCGTTATAAGCAAAAACAAAGCCCTTGAGGTTAACACTTCAGGACTTCGCCAACCTTATGGAAAACTTATCCCCGACGTGGATATTTTATCTCGTTTTAAGGAACTTGGCGGTAAATACGTAACCATCGGTTCCGATGCTCACCACTACTACGACGTAGGGGCAGGAATAACCGAAGGATTAGATGCTATTAAACAAGCGGGATTTGATGAAATTACATACTTCGAAAATAGAACTCCCGTAATGCTTAAGATAGAATGATTATGAATTTATTTTAGGAGGAATGCTCTGTGAATAAGAAGATTTTAGATTTACTTTGTGAAAATGCCCGTTATTCAAACGATGAAATAGCGGTTATGTTAGGCGTCAGCGCCGATGAAGTTAAAGCGGCGATTGCCGAAATGGAAGCGGCGGGAATTATTTGCGGATATACCACCCTTATAAACTACGAAAAAACCGAAAATGAAGATGTTACTGCACTTATTGAACTTAAGGTAACACCTCAGCCCGATGCAGGTTTTGAAGATATTGCCAAGAAGATAAAAGAATTCAAAGAGGTAGAAAGTGTATCCCTTATGTCGGGCGGCTTTGACTTTGCCGTAACCGTTAAGGGTGCAAACCTTCGTGACGTTGCAATGTTTGTTGCAAAACGTCTTTCCACATTAGAGGGAGTTCTTTCTACCGCTACCCACTTTGTACTTCGTAAATATAAAGATATGGGCGTTGACCTTGCTGAAAAGTCAGCAAACGACAGGAGAGTGATGCCGTTTTGAAGAATGTAAGTGAACTTCTAAATCCCACGGTTGTCAACATTAAACCGTCGGGAATAAGAAAATATTTCGATATTGCCGCCCAAATGGATGACGTAATATCCTTGGGTGTTGGCGAACCCGATTTTCCCACCCCTTGGCACGTTCGTCAGGTAGGTATTAAAAGTATTGAAGATGGTTGCACCTTCTACACCGCAAACTCAGGCCTTATGGAACTTCGTGAAGAAATTTGCAACTATCTTAAAAGACGTTTCTCGGTGGAATACAAACCCGAGTCTGAAGTCCTTGTAACCGTAGGCGGTTCCGAAGCAATTGATGGTTTCTTCCGTTCGGTTGTAGCAATTGGGGATGAGGTTATTATTCCTGAACCCAGTTTCGTTTGCTATGCACCCTTAGTTACCCTTTGCGGTGGTATTCCCGTTCCCGTAGAAACCTACGAAAAGGATGAATTTTGTCTCGACCCCGAAGTATTAAAGAGCAAAATTACATCTAAAACCAAAGCCCTTGTGCTTCCTTTCCCCAATAACCCCACCGGTGCGGTTATGAGCAGAAAGCAACTTGAAGATATTGCCGAGGTTATTAAAGATACCGACATTTTGGTCATTTCGGATGAAATCTACGGTGAACTTACCTATACCGAAGAAGGTCACGTCTCCTTCCCCTCTATCCCCGGAATGTGGGAAAGAACGGTGCTGGTAAGCGGATTCTCAAAAGCATACTCCATGACCGGTTGGCGTTTAGGATATGCCTGCGGTCCTAAAGAGATAATTGCTCAAATGACCAAAATACATCAGTTTGGTATTATGAGTGCCCCTACCACCGCTCAGTATGCCGCTATTGAAGCACTTAAAAACGGCGATGAAGATATAGCCAAAATGAGGGCAGAATATGACCGCCGCCGTAAACTTGTGGTAAACGGTTTCCGTTCTGTGGGAATGGACTGTTTTGAACCGAGAGGTGCTTTCTACGTTTTCCCAAGTGTTAAGAAATTGGGAATGACGTCCGAAGAATTTTGTCAACGTCTTTTAGAAAGTAAGCACGTTGCGGTTGTCCCCGGTGATGCCTTTGGCAAAAGCGGACAGGGCAATATAAGGGTATCCTATTCCTATTCTGTAAAACATCTTAAAACTGCTCTTGAAAGAATAGGCGAATTTATAAAAGAATTATAATTGCTTTATTGAGGAGTATTGTAATGCGAGTTGTTGTTAAAGCGCCTGCGAAGGTGAATTTGAGTTTAGACATAACGGGAACGAGGGAAGACGGCTATCACTTACTTAAGACCGTTATGCAGTCAATCGATTTGTGCGACGTCGTAACGGTCTCAGACGACGGAAAAGAAGGTAGCGGTATAACCGTTATTTGCGATGAGGACGTCCCCACCATTGAAAAAAATATCGCCTATAAAACAGTAGAGGCATATTTTGAAGCGGTGGAAAAGGAAATCCCCGACGTAACCATTAAAATCAAGAAGAAGATACCTATTGCCGCAGGCCTTGGCGGAGCAAGTGCCGATGCCGCTGCGGTACTTATGGCTCTTGATAAAATTTTTGATTATCCCCTCACCGATGATGAAATGCTTGAACTTGCCACCTCTATTGGTGCGGACGTACCTTTCTGTATGTGCGGAGGCACCGCGGTTGCCGAAGGTATAGGCGGACTCATTAGTCCTTTGCCCGATATGCCCGAATGTTATCTTGTTCTTTGTAAACCCTGCAATAAAACCTCTACTGCCGAAATGTATCGCCTTTACGATAAAAAGGGCAGTACAAAAACCGTTGAGGTTGAAGATATGATAGATGCTATCTGCTCTGCCGATTTGGAGGGTATAGGAGATACAATGGGTAACGTTTTTGAGGAACTTTACGGCGTAGATATGTACGACGACATCCGCAAAATTATGAAAGAAAACAACGCCCTCGGTATGGGACTTACAGGCAGTGGCCCCACCTACGTAGGACTTTTTGAGAATAAGTCCGATGCATCCGACTGTGTGTCCGACCTCAAAAAAGAATACGACGATGTGTATCTTACCGAACCCTTAAACAGCGGTTGTTACATCGACTAAATGAGGTAACGAAATGAAAAATATATTCAAATATTTAGTTCTCACACTTTGCATTATTTCTCTTTTATCCTTTGTAGGATGCGGTGAGGATACCAAAACTACGTCGGATGACTCTTCATCAAAAGTATCATCCAACCAAACAACAAGCAATAACAAAATGGAGGATTCCACTATGATTAACAATTTTGACCAATTTGCAAAACCTCAAAAAGGTGATGAAGTAGCAGTGCTTCACACCACCGAAGGTGATATTTTTATCCGCCTTTTCCCCGAAATTGCACCCAAAGCGGTAGAAAACTTCAAAGGACTTATTAAAAAAGGTTACTACGACGGAATTATCTTCCATCGTGTTATTGAAGACTTTATGATTCAAGGTGGCGACCCCACCGGCACAGGTATGGGTGGCGAAAGTTTATGGGGCGATAAATTCGAGGATGAGTTTACCAAAAGTGCCTTCAACTTCCGTGGCTCTCTTGCTATGGCAAATGCAGGTCCCAACACCAATGGTAGCCAATTCTTCATCAACCAAGCAGGCCCCCAAGCAGGTGTAACAGGAGAAATGTATAAGGCATATATTTACCAAAATGGCTACAATATCACTGGTATAGCTGATGAAGTATTTGAAACCTATGCAAAGGTGGGAGGAAACTTCCATCTCGACGGTGCATTGAGCCCCAACGGCAGAGGTCATACCGTATTCGGTCAAGTCTATGAAGGTATGGACGTTGTAGATAAAATTGCTAATGCACAAGTAGGCGCAAACGACAAACCCATTGAAACCATCTCTATCAAAACTGCAGAGATCATTAAATACTAATATTCGGAGGCAATTATAATGAAAAAAATTCTTGCCCTTTCCCTTGTTCTTTCTTTGTGTTTTTGCTTTGTCTTGAGCGGATGCGGGAAGGATGACAAAACCGATTTCAGTAAACTTGGTATGCAGTTTGAAATGCCCACCGAGGGTGAAGAAATCGTTATTCTTCATACCAATATGGGTGATATTAAAATCCGCCTTTTCCCCGAATACGCTCCCAAAGCGGTAGAGAACTTCAAAACTCACGCCAAAAATGGATATTATGACGGACTCACATTCCACCGTGTAATCAATGACTTTATGATTCAAGGTGGCGACCCCGATGGAACAGGTTCAGGGGGGAAAAGTATCTGGGGTTCTGCCTTTGAGGATGAATTCACAGGCAATCTCCTTAATTTCCGCGGATCTCTCGCTATGGCAAACAGCGGTGTAAATACCAACGGAAGTCAGTTCTTTATTAACCAAAGCAAACCTAAAAATAATGCAAGTCTTTTGAAAAACAGGGCAATAGCATCTAAAAATGCGAACGGTGATAAAGCAACACCTCATCCTGATTTGATCCCCGATGCAGTTTACGATATGTATGCCGAAAAGGGCGGTAATATCCACCTTGACGGTCCCCTTCGTAAAGAGGGCGGTCATACCGTATTTGGTCAAGTTTTTGAGGGAATGGACGTTGTGGATGCAATCGCAGGTGTAAGTGTTGATTCAAACGATAAACCCCTCTCTGATGTAATTATTAAAACCGCAGAAGTTACCACCTATAAAAAGTAAAAACAAAGGATTTTTTCGCAAGGATATAACCTTGTGTTAAAATATAAAATCGTTCAAAATCTCGAAAGGAGTAAATTTTATGAACTACACCCACGAAGTGGAAAAAATGTGTCCTGTGGCCAAAGGCCCTCATCATGGACCCGCACCCATTCCCGAAGAGGGCAAATGGGTAAAATCCTATCAAATCAGTGATATCAGTGGTTTGTCCCACGGTATCGGCTGGTGCGCACCCCAACAAGGTTGCTGCAAATTGACCTTAAACGTTAAGGATGGTATCATCGAGGAAGCTTTAGTTGAAACCCTCGGATGCTCCGGTATGACCCACTCTGCTGCTATGGCAGCCGAAATTCTTCCCGGTAAAACCCTTCTCGAAGGTCTCAACACCGACCTCGTATGCGACGCTATCAACGTTGCAATGAGAGAAATCTTTAAACAACTTGCATACGGTCGTACCCAATCTGCATTCTCTGAAGATGGTCTTCCCATCGGTGCAGGTATGGAAGACCTTGGTAAAGGTCTCCGTTCACAAGTAGGTACTATGTTCTCCACCAAATCCAAGGGCGTTCGCTATATGGAAATGGCTGAAGGTTACATTACCAAAATGGCTCTTGATGAAAATAACGAAGTTATCGGTTATCAATTCATCCGTCTTGGCAAAATGTTAGAAGATATCCGTCACGGTGCAGAACCTGCCGAAGCATTGGCAAAGAACACCGGTACTTATGGTCGCTATGATGATGCTGCCAAGTACATTGATCCCCGTGAAGAGTAAGGAGGAATTGGATAATGGCTAACAATGTAAAATTTGAAGGTAAAGAAAGAAGAATGGCTAAAATCGAGGCCTGTCTTGCCGAATACGGTTTGGAAAGCTTAGAAGCAGCCCGTGATCTTTGCCTCTCTAAAGGAATCGACGTTGATGAGATTGTACGCGGAGTACAACCCATCGCTTTTGAAAACGCTGTTTGGGCATACACCCTCGGTGTAGCTATCGCCCTCAAAAAAGGCATCACCGATGCTTCTGATGCCGCTGCTGCAATCGGTATCGGTCTTCAAGCATTCTGCATTCCCGGTTCTGTTGCTGAACAACGTCAGGTTGGTCGCGGACACGGTAACCTCGGTGCAATGCTTCTTAAAGAAGAAACCAAGTGCTTCTGCTTCCTCGCAGGACACGAATCCTTCGCCGCTGCAGAAGGTGCTATCGGTATTGCACGTACCGCAAATAAAGTTCGTAAAGAACCCCTTCGCGTTATCCTTAATGGTCTCGGCAAGGATGCTGCATACATTATCTCCCGTATCAATGGCTTTACCTATGTAAAGACCGAATACGATTTCTTCACCGGCGAACTTAAGGTTCTTGAAGAAAAAGCATTCTCTAACGGAGATAAATCCAAGGTTCGTTGCTATGGTTCTAACGACGTTCTCGAAGGCGTTGCAATCATGCAAAAAGAAGGTGTTGACGTTTCCATCACCGGTAACTCCACCAACCCCACCCGTTTCCAACATCCTGTTGCAGGTACCTATAAGAAATGGGCTATCGAGAACGATAAGAAATACTTCTCTGTTGCATCCGGTGGCGGTACCGGACGTACCCTCCATCCCGACAATATGGCAGCCGGCCCCGCTTCCTACGGTCTTACCGACACAATGGGAAGAATGCACGGTGATGCTCAATTCGCAGGTTCTTCTTCCGTTCCTGCCCACGTTGAGATGATGGGACTTATCGGTATGGGTAACAACCCTATGGTTGGTGCTACCGTTGCTTGTGCCGTTGCAGTCGCCCAAGCAAAATAACTAACTGATATATAACGACTAGTTGATAAATAAAAAAGGACTTGGAATTTCCAAGTCCTTTTGTTTTTGTAATTGTGTGTTATAGACCTAATAACTGCTTTTTCTTTTGGTCAAATTCTTCTTGTGTGATAATACCACTGTCAAGTAAGTCTTTGTATTTCTTTAATTCATCGGCATTACTGGGTCTATGTATATTGTTTATTACTTGTGATACATCTTTTTCAGTTTTTGGAACAACAGATCGTTTTATAAAACTTAAAATACAAACACCAAACATTAAAAAGATTAACACCCAAAATGTTTGACTTGCCTGTACAACATCTATGTGATTTGTACATTGATGTGTACCTGTCATTACTATACAACCAAACCAAATTCCAACTATAGTTAATATAGGAAGAGAAACATGCCAAAAACTATCTTTTAAACTATTGTTTTTAACAATAGAAACCAAACACAATATTATTGTTGCCAAAATAAAAGCAATTATTATTAATCCTATTGGAAGAATCGTATCTGTTGCTAATCCCATATAACTAAATGAGTGGCAATTTTTACATGAGAATGCTCCATCACCAAATAATGTTGCAAATGTAGTAAGTAAAACTATAATCTCAATAACGTTTAAAATTCTTTTTTTCATTTAATTTTCCCTTTCAAAATGGTTTTTTCGGTGCCTATTTTTATCCTATATATGTTTTCCCCTCCTAAAAACAAAAAAGTGTGTGCAACCGAAGTCACACACACCGAAAAATGCGACTCGCGATTGCTACCACACAACATTTTCTACTAATACACAAAGTATGCGAAAATAGAGTCTGCATTTTTACCAAGAGATAAAAATACACACCTTGCATATTAGTAAATATTAAAATGTTATGTGGTATGCCTTTATTATAGCACCAGCGCAAAAGAAAAGCAATAATTTTTCCTCATTTTATCTTCTTTAATAATGTCCTTTCGCTCTCTAAAATGTTGACACGCTATAATTTTTGTTGTATAATATACTAAATATTGTAATGTGGTGTAAAATGCAACTAATGTGTCTTTGACCGTTAGTTTTGCGGAGGTGCATTTATGTTAAAGAGAATAATAAGTGCGGCAATCGGTATTGCACTTTTTGTTACCGTTTTGTTGGTAAGTGATGAATTTAACTACTTCTTTAATGGCATTATAAGTATAATGGCCATTATATCGGTGTGGGAAATTTTCCACGTTACCAAATACATCGAAAATAAGGCATTACTTATTGTAAGTATGGTGTTTGCGGCATCGGTGCCCTTCTTTAGAATGCCCTATTTTAATATGACAAGCAAGGCCGCTTGTTTTATCTACGTTGTGGTGCTCTTTGCGGTGATGATATTTGACCGCAAAAAGGTGAAAATCGAGCAAATTGGCTTGGTATTTATGCTTTGCACCCTTATTCCCTTTGCGTTTTCCACCCTTATCTACGTTAGAGATATGGGATTTAGATATCAATATGGAATGAGCCGTCGCGACGGTGTATTCCTTCTTCTTCTTTGCTGTGCAGGCGCTTGGATGGCCGACACAGGCGGATATTTTGTAGGTAGATTTTTAGGTAAACACAAACTCGCCCCCACCATTAGTCCTAAAAAGACGGTTGAAGGATTTATCGGCGGTATTGTGGTTGATATTATCTCCCTTATGGCAGCAGGTCTTATTTATGAAACTTGGTTCGCAGGCGGAGATATTAAAGTGAACTATGTGCTTCTTGGAATTATGGGTGCTGTTACCGCTGTAATGGGCACTTTGGGAGACCTGTCCGCATCCTTTATTAAGCGTTCCTGCGACGTTAAAGATTTCGGCAACATTATGCCCGGACACGGTGGTGTTCTTGACCGTTTCGACAGTGTAATGCTTGTTGCCCCCACGGTATATCTTTTTGTAGAGGTATTCCAACCCTCACTTTGGCCTTTGATAGTAAGAGGATAATATGCAACCATTTTTTTGGCGGTGTTAAATAGTTATGAAAAAATATCTCACCTTGCTTGGTTCTACCGGTTCTATCGGTACCCAAACCTTAGATATAATTGAACATACCGACTATAAAGTTTATGCCCTTTGTGCGGGTAGAAACGTTGATCTTCTTGCAGAGCAAATTAAGGTGCATAATCCCGAGGTAGCCATTGTTGCTGATGAAGACGGGGTAGAGCGACTTGAATCCCTTACTAAAGGGTGTTCAACCAAGATTCTTTGCGGTAGGGAAGCAATAATCGAAACCGCATCCAAAGGTGTAGAACTTGTGCTTTCAGCCATTGTTGGAATAGCAGGATTAGAACCCACTTTAGCCGCTATTGAGGCGGGTTCGGATATTGCCCTTGCCAATAAAGAAACCCTTGTAACCGGTGGCGAATTGGTTATGGAAAGGGTTGCAAAAAATAATACAAAACTTCTTCCCGTAGATAGTGAACATTCTGCTATATTTCAGTGCATAGACGGGAAAGATAAAAACGGACTTAAAAAGATTATCTTAACCGCATCGGGTGGCCCTTTCTTTAACCGTACAAAGGAACAACTCAAAAACGTGTCGGTAGAAAACGCCCTTGCACATCCAAATTGGTCAATGGGTAGAAAAATATCCATCGACTCGGCAACCATGATGAATAAAGGTCTCGAAGTTATTGAGGCAATGCATCTTTTCGGTATGCCTGCAGATAAAATAGATATTGTAATTCATCCCCAAAGCATTATTCATTCTCTCGTTGAATGGAAGGATGGTTCTCACATAGCACAAATGGGACTCCCTGATATGAAAATCCCCATTCAATACGCTCTTACGTATCCTGAACGTGTTTATTGCGGTGAGGAGGAATTATCCCTTCCTAAGGTGGGTAATCTCACCTTCTTTGATCCCGATTACGAAACCTTTAAGTGCCTATCTGCGGCCATAAAAGCGGCAAAAATGGGTGGACTTTATCCTGCCCTTGTGAACGGTGCCAACGAACAGGCGGTGGATATGTTCTTAAACGGCAAAATCGGTTTTCTCGATATTGGTGAATTGGTTTATGGCGCTTTGTCTCTCGACGTGCCAAAGAAAATCACTTCGGTTGAGCAAATCCGTGAGGTGGATACTCTCGGTAGAAAATATGTAACCGAAAATGCAAACATTAAAAATTAGCAACCCGAAAGGCGTGAATATAAATTGTATCCTTTGTCTTTTTTGACAAGTGTTCAAGGTATATGGAATAAAATTTGGCCTGTAATCGTAGCAATATTTCTCTTTGCTATCGTTATAATGATACACGAATTCGGTCACTTTATGTGGGCGAAAATTTTCAAGGTAAAGGTAAACGAATTTGCCCTGGGATTCGGCCCCGCTATTATAAAAAAGCAAATAGGGGAGACTCTATATGCTATTCGCCTTATTCCCTTCGGTGGTTATTGTGCTATGGAGGGTGAGGATGAAGAAAGTGAATCTGACCGTTCTTTTGGAGCAATAAGTGCGTGGAAACGAATGATAATCGTTGCCGCAGGTGCCTTTAATAACCTTGTTTTAGGATTGATTTTAGTAGGGGTTATGTTGGGCCTTGCAGGAAGTTACAGCACCGCAACTGTTGAGAATTTTTATTGTCCTTTAGGGGATGTATCCTTTAACGGCATTGTGGATGAGGAAGATATTAAAATCACCACCGATTATATAAACAACAAGGTGGAATTTAATAAATCTCAAATTGTATATTCCGATATCGATAAAGACGGCAAGGTTACCGAAGCCGACGTTACCTTAATTAAAGAAAAATCTGCCGATGAAACCCAGAACAAACCCCGTAGTTACGTGACGGGACTTCGTATAGGGGATAAAATTATAAATATAAACGGTAGATTTGTAAATAATGCCTCCGATTTATCCTATATGATGATGAGCAGTAAGGATAATTCCCTTGAAATGACCGTCATCCGTGAAGGTAAAAAGTTAAATCTTCCCTCGGTTGAATTTAATATGGCAGAATATGAGAATAAAACCTTTATTCAAAACGATTTTGCCGTTGTAAATGAAAAATTAACCATTAAAAAGCCCCTTTCTTTTGTAAAATATACCTTTATGGAATCGGCATCTATTGCCCGAACCGTTTGGATGAGTTTATTCGATTTGATTACAGGTAGATTTGGACTTAACGATATTATGGGCCCTGTAGGTCTTGTGAATACCGTTAGCGAAACGGTAAGTAATGCGGTATCATCATCCGAACCCCTTTTGGGGCTTGAAAATGTATTCTATATTATGGGACTTATCACCATAAATTTAGGTATGATGAATCTTCTTCCCATACCTGCACTTGATGGTGGGCGTCTTGTATTTTTGTTTGTGGAATGTATTACAAGAAAGAAACTTTCCACCAAGGTAGAAGCCATTGTAAACAGCGTTACCTTTATGCTTTTAATGGCGCTTATTTTGCTTGTAACGGGTAATGATATTATCCGTTTGATTAGGGGTGGTTAATATGTTTAATCGACTTCGTGAAGATATTGAAACCATCAAAAGTCGCGACCCTGCCGCACGTTCTTTTTTAGAGATATTTTTCCTCTATCCCGGACTAAAAGCGGTAAGAATGCATAGAAGAGCAAACTGGTGTTACCGTCATAAACTCTACTTTTTGGCAAGATATATATCCCAAAAAGCGGTGCGAAAAACGGGTATAGAAATTCACCCTGCCGCCACCATAGGCAGAAGAGTTTTTATCGACCACGGAACAGGTGTAGTAATAGGCGAAACCGCCATTGTTGGTGATGACGTAACCATCTATCAAGGGGTAACTTTGGGTGGTACCGGTAAGCATACGGGTAAGCGACACCCCACCATTGGTAACGGGGTTATGATAGGTTCGGGTGCAAAGGTGCTTGGACCCTTCACGGTAGGAGAAAATTCCCGTATTGCCGCAGGTGCGGTGGTGCTTGATGAAGTCCCCGCAAACTGCACCGCAGTAGGTGTTCCGGCTCGTGTTGTGCGTCGAGGGAACGAAAAAATCGAAGACCTTGACCAGGTGCATATCCCCGACCCCATTACCCAACGTTTTTGTCAGTTAGAGGCAAAAATATATAAACTCGAAAAGCAATTAAATGAGGCAAAATCCGAAAGGAATGAATAGTATATATGAAAATTTTTAACACTCTTACAAGAAAAAAAGAGGAGCTTATTCCCCTTGATGGCAAACAGGTGAAAATCTATGCCTGTGGCCCCACCGTTTATAACTACATACACATCGGAAACGCCCGTCCTATCTGCGTTTTCGACGTGTTGAGAAGATATCTTGAGTGGCGTGGATATGAGGTCAAGTTCGTTCAAAACTTCACCGATATTGATGATAAACTCATCAACAAAGCCAACGAAGAAGGCACCACCGTTGAGGAGGTTGCCAAACGTTTTATTGCCGAATATTGGACCGATGCAAAGGGACTCAACGTTCGTGAGGCCACCGTGCATCCCAAGGCCACCGAAAACATTGATGAGATTATGAATATTATCTCTGCTCTTGTTGAAAAGGGATATGCATATCAAAGTGGCGGAGACGTATATTTCCGTCCTAAAAAATTCAGCGAATATGGAAAACTTTCTCACCAACCCCTTGATGAACTCGAAGCAGGGGCTCGTATCGGTGTTGCCGAAATCAAAGAAAATCCCATGGACTTTGCCCTTTGGAAGGGCGCAAAAGAGGGTGAACCTTATTGGGATTCTCCCTGGGGTAAAGGACGTCCCGGTTGGCACATTGAATGTTCCGCTATGTCGAGAAGATATTTAGGTGAAACCATCGATATTCATTGTGGCGGTCAGGACCTTATCTTCCCCCACCACGAAAACGAAATTGCCCAGTCCGAATGTGCCAATGGATGCGAATTTGCCCGTTATTGGATGCACAACGGATATATTAACGTAGATAACCGTAAGATGTCTAAATCTCTCGGTAACTTCTTCACCGTTCGTGACGTTGCCGAAAAATATGGATACGAACCCATTCGTTTCCTTATGATTTCCTCCCATTACAGAGGACCTATCAACTACAACACCGAGGTTTTAGAGCAAAACAGAAATGCCCTTGACCGACTCTACACCTGTCGTGATAATATCCTTTTTGTAAAACAAAATGCAAAGGGTAATCTTACCGATGCCGAGAAGGATTGGGTAGCAAAATATGATGCCCGTCGTGAGCAATTTATTGAGGCAATGGATGATGACCTTAATACCGCCGATGGTATTACCGCCCTCTTTGAACTTGTAAGGGATATTAACACCGCTCTTCAAGGCAATCCCTCTTTGGAACTTGTGAATATTTCTCTTGAACGTTTCACCGAACTTTGCGACGTTTTGGGACTTGTTTACGTTAATGAGGAAAAATCCCTCGATAGTGAGGTAGAAGACCTTATTGCAAAACGTACCGAAGCTCGTAAATCCAAGAATTTTGCCGAAGCTGATCGCATTCGCGACCTGCTTAAAGATATGGGTATTGTGCTTGAAGATACCCCCCAAGGTGTAAAATGGCATAAAGCATAAAAAGTAAAATCCGCTGAGATTTATCTCGGCGGATTTTTGTGTCTTTAAATCTAATAAAAGACATAAAAAAAGACAAATTTTAGTGCAAAAAACTCTTGAAAATATGGCGTATATATAGTATAATAATATGAATTTATATGGGTGAAGTTCGGGCTTGTGAAAATGAGTCGAAAAATCAACTAAAATTCACTCAAAAAAGTTTTAAGGAAAGGTTATGTTATTATGCAAAAATTTGCAGTAATGGGACACGGCGTTGTAGGTTCCGGTGTTGTTGAATTATTTTACAAAAATAAAGATAGCATTATCACCCGCAGCGGCGATGA